>NZ_JAOQJI010000035.1:0-42184 GCF_025567125.1 Phocaeicola fibrisolvens
ATGGGATGAGAATTTCATGGAGAAACTTATTCTGGAAACAATTAACTTCCTTAATATCGGAGATTGATGCGTTTTCTCTGCTATTCCTAGTCTTAAATACCTCGACACGAACGTGACGAGATCGTGACACGTTCGTGCTGAGGTCTCGTCACGTTCGTGTCGAGCTCTCCGCAGCTACGTGTCGAGATGAAATTGTCCTTTTAAAATTAATTTGTCTTCCTGACGATAAACTTTTAACTTTGCAAGGTTAGGGATTTAAACCACAAAAGTAAATAGATTGATAAAACTGGACATCATGAAAAAGATTCTAATCGTATCGGGACATCCCGACTTAAATGATTCGTTTGCCAACAAAACGATATTGGAAGAAGTGCATAAACTGTTGCCGGAAGCAGAGATTGCTTACCTGGACAAACTCTATCCGGATTTTCAAATCGACGTGCAGAAAGAACAGGAACGGCTGCTCCGGGCCGACATCATCGTATTGCAGTATCCGCTGTTCTGGTACACGGCCCCTTCTCTCCTGCACCGCTGGATAGAAAAGACTTTTACCCACGGATTCTCACACGGAAAAACGGGCGACAAGCTGAAAGGAAAACAGTTGGTGCTGTCGTTCACGGCGGGGGCACCGGAGGAAATGTACAGCCCCGAAGGGCCGCAGCAGCATTCCATCGATGATTTCCTGACGCCCTACAGACAGATGGCTCATCTCTGCCAGCTGGAGTGGAGCGGCTATATTTTCAGCGGGGGACTTTCGTATGCGAGCCGCCACGACGAAAAGGAGCTGGCCCGGATGAAGGAGAAATCCATCCGTCACGCCCAGTTGCTGGTGGAGAAGCTGAAAGGCATGGAATAAAAAAAGGAGGGACTTCCCTCCTTTTTTGGTTTTCTTCATTCCTCTTTCCGCTTCTTCCGCTTGTAGGCGAAACTCATCCATTTCTCTTCGGGCCATTGCTGCCGCTGCATCTCAAACCGGGCCATCACGAAAAGCAAATCCGACAGGCGGTTGATGAACCGGAGAATCGCCTGCGGGACGGGGTCCGTGCGGTGAAGGGTCCACAGCCGCCGTTCTGCCCTGCGCGTCACGGCCCTCGCATACTGTAACTGGGCAGACAGCGGAGTGCCGCCCGGCAGGATGAAATAGCCGTTTTCTTCCAGCTGCGACATCATCTCGTCCATCCACTCCTCGCAAAACTTGTCCAAGTCCTGCGGCAGTTCATTCGGATTCTGTTCCCTCAGCGCGGAAGGGGTTGCCACATGACTCATCACGACCATCAGGTTGCGCTGGATGAAACAGAGTTTTTGCTGCCACGCATCGGTCTCCGGCAACAGGCTCCGGATGATGCCGAGCAGGGTGTTCAGCTCGTCCAGGCAGCCATTCGCTTCGATGCGGATGTCGTCTTTGGGCACACGTGAACCCCCATGGATGCCGGTCGTTCCGTCGTCTCCGGTCCGGGTATATATTTTTCTCATGCTCTTCAATTTAATCCCATAAGTTAAAAAAGTCGTTCTCTCCCCAATACCAGTGCGTGTATCCGGCAATCACGTTCCTGTAACGGTACAAGGGGGTGTCTACCGGCCCACCTTTCACATTGTACTGGCAAACCTCGGAGGGCAGCGCATCGGGCTGGACGACCGACGAATAGTGGAACTCATGTCCCTTGAGCTGCATGCCCCGATAACGGACCGTACGATAGCCCAGGTGCAGACGCATTTTCTCCAGCGTACAATCCAAAGGCAGCACGCCCGCCATCGGATACACCTCTCCCTCCTGCGAAACCAGTTGCCGGCACAGATACATCATTCCTCCACACTCGGCAAACAGTCGCCTGCCCTGCCCGGCGAAGTCTCTCAGCTGTGCACCCAACCGTACATTGCGGCTCAGGGCGTCGGCGAAGAACTCCGGATAACCGCCCGGCAGGTACACGTAGTCGGCCTGTGGCAGTGCATCGCCTGCCAGCGGACTGAAGGTCACGACTTCCGCCTTTTGGGAAAAGACGTCCAGGTTCTCTTTATAGAGGAAGTTGAAGGCGGCATCCTGTGCCACCGCGATGCGTTTCCGCCCCGATTCGCCGGAGGCAACCGCGGAGGCCGGAGTCGCATCGAACACTTCCTGCGGACGGGTGGTCAGCGCCAGCAAGCGGTCCACGTCCACGTATTGCTCGATTAAATCGGCCACTCTGTCGGACAGGGCATCGATTTCCGCAGCCCGACCGATGGTCAGTCCCAAATGGCGGGAAGGGACTTCGATATCCTTTACCTTGGGCAGATAGCCCAAATCGGCTACGCCCACATCGGCACAGGCCTCTTTCAGGTACGCATAGTGCGAGGGAGAACCTACCTGGTTGAAGATGACTCCCGCCACTTCCACCTGGGGGCAGAAATGCTTCAGCCCATACAAGACTGCGGCGACGGTGTAGGCCGAAGAACGTGCGTTGAGAATCACGATGACGGGCAGATGCAGCAGGGAGGCAATCTCGGCACTGCTCCCTTTCATTCGGTCGTATCCGTCGAACAGGCCCATGACACCTTCCACCACACAGGCCGATGCCTCCCGGGCGTACCGGGAATAGACTGCCCGCACATGGGCCTCCGAGGCCATCCAGGTGTCTAGGTTCACAGACTCCCGTCCCGCGGCGAGGGCATGAAACTTCCCGTCGATGTAATCGGGGCCGCACTTGAAGGGTTGCACAATCAGGCCCCTCCTTTTGAGTACCCGCAGCAGGCCCATCGTAAAGGTGGTCTTGCCGCTTCCGGAAGCGGCAGCGGCAATCAGGAATTGAGGTTTGGCTAACGACATAAGTTTTCCGTTTTTAGTCAGTCTTTTTCTTGGGCATAAGCCTTCTTTTTCTGCACGATGTCCACCTGCTTGTGCTGAAGGATAAAGCGGATGTGGTCGAGGTAAAGCTGCTGGATGGCGGGTTGTTCTCCCAGGCCTTCCAACAGGGCGGTCACCTGGTAGCCTTTCTTTTCCAGGGCGGCTTTCATGTCGTCCGCAATGTCGTTCTTGGCATGGTCGCCGGCCACAAACATGAAGGGAATCAGCTGTACCTGCTTGATTTTTTTCTGCGCTTCCAGCCGGCCGATGGCATTGTCGAAGGTGGGATAGCCTTCTACCGTTCCGACGGCAAAATCGGTATGGCCTTCCGCCTGCAGCATGTAGTCCAGCATGGCATACTGGGCAGTGGCGGGGGTGTAGGTGCCGTGCCCCACCAGGATGGTGAAGGTTTTCTCCCGGCTTTTTGCGACCAGGCAGTCAATCACCTGCTTGTAGTCTTCCGGGGTGTAAAGCAGGGGCATGCCCAGACGGATTTCCTTGAACAGAGGGCGCATCAGGTCGATGTCCTTGCGGAGCGATTCCATCTCGATGCCGTCGATGATGTTGGTCGACTGGATAATGACGTGGGTGTAGCCGTCCGCCTTCAGCTGGGCCAGGGCTTCCACCGGATTCAGTTTGCGCATACCCCGCTTGGCCAGCCGGCGCATGATGATGCGCGAGGTATAGGCTTCGCGGAACTCCAGCTGGGGAAATTCGGCCTTGGCCTTCTGGTTGAGGGCGTCGATGGTGAGGGCACGGGTGTCGTCGTGCGTGGTACCGAAATGGACCATCAGCAACGCGATTTTATCGCCTTCCTGAAGATGCTGCATCACATCTTCCGACACGAAAATTCCTTCTTCCTGTGCATGCACCGGCACGCAGATTCCACCTAAAGCGAGGCAACAAGCCACGAGAAAAGTTCTTGCTTTCATAAATACCAGACAAATTTGTGAATCATAATCGGTGACAAAGATAATGCCATCTGCGCATTTCTCGGAAACGGACAATACTATAGATTGTTATAGTATGACAAAAAGTAATGACAGGGAGGCTGTTTTTAATTATATCTTTTAACTTTGCAAAGCTATTTTTCAATTGAGACAGAAAATACGAACACTTCTTGCATCCTTCCGGAACGGTTCGGAGAGCAGAAAGTGATTACCTACGAATAACAGACCATGAAACATCTATTTTGGTGGGTATGCCTGGCCATACCCTTCTTGTTTGGCTGCGGAGCGAAGAAAAGCTCGAATACAGAGGAGAAAACGAATGCAAACGGCACTGTCACCCCTGCCGATACGAACGTCCGCATTGTCCCTCGATACGCGAAGGGATTTCAGGTGACTTACACGGACAAGGGCTATTGCCTGCTGGACATCAAAGACCCGCAAAAGGAAGAAGGCGGAGAATCGTATCACTTTGTCCTGGCGCCGAAAGGAACCAAAGTCACCGATGCGCCTGAGGGCTACACCGTCATCGAAACGCCGGTCAAGAGCACGGTCTGCATGACTTCCCTGCAACTTTCCAATTTTATCAAACTCTCGGCCCTGGATGCCGTGGTCGGGATTACCAGTACCCGCCATCTTTTCAATGCCGACATGCAGAAGCGGCTGAAGGAAGGAAAGACGCACAAGATTGGCATCGAGGGCAACTTCGACAACGAGGTCATCATGGGTATCCATCCCGACATCATCCTGATTTCTCCCTTCAAGCGCGGAGGATATGACGCCCTGACGGAAGTGGGCATTCCCCTCATCCCGCACCTGGGCTACAAGGAGATGACTCCCCTGGGCCAGGCAGAATGGATCAAGTTTGTCGGGCTGCTGATTGGAAAGGAAGCACAGGCCAACCGGATTTTTGCGGAGATAGAGAAACGTTACCAGGAATTGGTGCAGCTTACCGCGCAGGTGAAGAAACGGCCGGTTGTGTTCAGTGGCGAACTGAGAGGCGGCAACTGGTATGCCGTCGGGGGAAAGAGCTTCTTGGCCCAGCTGTTCAAGGATGCGGGGGCCGACTATTTCCTGAAGGAGGATACGCACTCGGGCGGGGTGTCGCTCGACTTTGAAACGGTCTACAGTCAGGCGGCGTATGCGGACTACTGGAGAATCGTCAACAGCTACAAAGGGAAGTTCTCTTACGAGGCCCTGCAAGCCGAGGACGTCCGCTATGCCGATTTTCAGGCGTTCAAGAAGAAGCAGGTCATCTATTGCAACATGAGCGAGAAACCGTTTTACGAGAGTATGCCGATGGAACCGGAAGTGGTGCTGGCCGACCTGATTGCCATCTTCCATCCGCAGCTGTTGCCCGACCATACCCCCCGTTATTATGAATGCTTAAAACCCTAATCCCCTTTCTTGCATGAAACGTCCGGTCGCACTTTATATGGTGTTCATCGCCCTGCTGATTTTTGTTTTCTTCCTCTTGAACCTGCTCCTGGGGTCTGTATCGATTCCGTTCAAGGAGGTGTGGCAGATTTTGTGGGGGAATTCGCACGACAACGAAATTTGGTACAACATCATCTGGAAATCCCGTATTCCACAGGCGCTGACGGCCCTCGTGGCAGGAGCCGGACTGTCGGTCAGCGGACTCCAGATGCAGACGGTGTTCCGCAACCCGCTGGCCGGACCTTCCGTGCTGGGCATCAGCTCCGGCGCGAGCATGGGCGTGGCCTTCGTGGTCCTGCTGTCCGGTACCCTCGGCGGAGTGGCTTTGAGCAAGATTGGCATCATGGGCGAAATCGCCTTGACCCTTTCGGCCATCATCGGCTCGCTGTCGGTCATGGCACTCATCATCTTCGTTTCGCAGAAAGTGAAGGGAAACGTGACCCTGCTGATTATCGGGGTGATGGTGGGCTATGTGGCCAACGCGGTAATCGGGGTACTGAAATACTTCAGTGTGGAGGAGGATATCCGGGCCTACGTCATCTGGGGACTAGGCAGCTTTGCCCGCGTATCGGGCAACCAGATGACGCTGTTTGTCTCGATTATGCTGGTGCTCCTGCCCGTCTCTTTCCTGCTGGTGAAAACGTTGAACCTGCTGTTGCTGGGAGATGCCTACGCGCGCAACCTGGGACTGAACATCAAGCGGGCCAGACTGCAGGTCATCACCTGCTCGGGCGTGCTGGTGGCCATCGTCACGGCCTATTGCGGTCCCATCATCTTCCTGGGACTGGCGGTTCCTCACCTCTGCCGCAGCCTATTCCGCACGTCAGACCACCGCATCCTGATGCCGGCCTCCCTGCTGATGGGAGGAGCCATGGCCCTGGTGTGCAACCTGATTGCACGCATGCCGGGATTTGAAGGGGCACTTCCGGTCAACTCCGTGACGGCACTGGTGGGTGCGCCGGTGGTTATCTCGGTATTGTTCAACAAACGACGCAATGACCTAAACGAATGATGGAAAACAATCACATACAAATCAATCACCTCACCATCGGCTACAAGGAGAAAGGCAACCGGAAGGTGGTGGCTACCGACATCAACGCCTGCCTCCACAGCGGGGAACTGACCTGCCTGTTGGGGGCGAACGGCATCGGAAAATCGACCTTGCTCCGCACCTTGTCCGGATTTCAGGCGCCGCTGGAAGGAGAAATCCTATTGAGAGGAAAACCGTTGTCCACGTATTCCGACAAGGAACTGGCCACGCTCATCGGGGTGGTGCTGACCGAGAAATGCGAGCTGCGCAACATGACGGTGGAAGAGCTGGTCGGCATGGGAAGAAGCCCGTACACCGGGTTCTGGGGCCGCTTGGGCAAGCACGACAGGGAGGTGATAGAAGAGTCCATCCAACTGGTCGGCATCGGGCATCTGCGCTACCAGATGGTGCATCAGCTGAGCGACGGCGAGCGGCAGAAGGTCATGATTGCCAAAGCACTGGCACAGCAGACGGACATCATCTTTCTGGACGAACCGACCGCTTTCCTGGACTTTCCCAGCAAGGTGGAAATCATGCAACTGCTGTTCCGGTTGTCGCACACGGGCAACCGCACCATCTTCCTGTCTACGCACGACCTGGAACTGGCGCTCCAGATTGCCGACAAAGTGTGGTTGATGAACAAGGAGAACGGGGTGAAGACCGGTACCCCGGAAGATTTGTCACTGGATGGGAGTCTCAGCCATTTCTTCCTGAGAAAAGGCATCCGGTTTGACAAGGAAAGCGGACTGTTCCGCATCGCCCGGCAGGCCACGGTTTCCGTACGTCTCACAGGGGAAGGAGACCGGTACACCATGGTGCAGAAGGCACTGGCCCGCCACGGCATTGAAGGCAACCGGCAGCATCGGTCCGACTGGTACATCGCGGTCACCGACGAGGCTTTCTTCCTCCATCCTGCTTCCGGACAGACCGTACAGGCAGCCACCATCGAAGAACTGCTGCAAGCCGTACATCAGTTATTGGACGCCCTGCCCCACTAAGCGGCAGGCAATGTGCCCTTCCTCGTCTATCAGCATCAGGGTGAGTTCCGTCCGGCTGAGCAAGGCCAGACAGTGCTTCAGGCACAAGCCCAGAAGAGCCGGAAAGAAAAGGGCTGCATCCGCTTCCGGGAGACCTTTCCACAGTTCCCGGGCCAGCGTTATTTTCGCAATCACCACCTGTGCCTCCGGAGAGCAACCGCAGTCGCGGGCCAGTTCCTGTAAGAATTGTTTGTTCATCACCACCTGCTTACTGTAGGTATTCAAGTGGCCCTCGGCCAGTTTCACCGCTTTGCCCAGCATGATGCCCATCGTTACTTTCCAGATGTGCAGGTCGTCTGCAATCTTCAGGGTATCACCAATGTAGTTCCCGTAATGTACGAAGGCCTGCGGGGGCAAGTCCGGGTATTCACGCTTCACATATCTCTCGCTCTTGGCGCCGGAGTTGAGCACCAGCCGTTCCGCTCCGATGGCCTGACAGACTTCCACCTCCCGACGGATGGCTTCCACAAAAGCCTCGGAAGAAAAAGGCCGCACGATGCCCGAAGTCCCGATGATGGAAATCCCGCCTACGATGCCCAGCTTGGGGTTGAACGTACGAAGGGCCAGTTCCTCTCCCCCCGGCACGGAAATCGTCACCTCCAGTCCCCCGCCGTACAAGGCCGACAGTTCCCGCACCATCATCTGCCGGGGAACCGGATTGATGGCAGGCTCTCCCACCGGCAATCCCAGGCCGGGAAGGGTGACTTTCCCCACCCCTCTTCCTTGCAGGAAACGGATGCCGGGTTGTGCCGAGAACGCCACCTTGGCCTCTATCACGCTGCGGTGGGTCACGTCGGGGTCATCGCCCGCATCTTTCACCACAGCAGCCGTAGCCGATGTGTCTGTTTCCTGAGAGACGGACGCAAGAGGCAAGGACAGTTCCTCTCCGTCGGGTATCCGAAAACGCACTTCCGAAAGCGATTCGCCCGTCAGCAGCCGGATCAGGGCCGCCTTGGCCGCAGCCGTGGCACAGGCCCCGGTGGTGTATCCGCTCCGCAAGGGATAGAAATCGGGCAGCAAGCGCTCGATGGCTTTCCGCAGTCCGTGTATGCCGGTCATCGTAATGAAATCGGCTGGCAGGGAAGGACGACAGACCGCATAGACCGAAATTCCCCCACGGCGGGCTGCTTCCAGCTTCTCGACAAAACCGCCACTTTCGCCACTCTCTTTGGTCAGAATAGCCTGGGGCTTCAACTGCTCCAGAAGTTCCGTTTCCGGTGCGTCTTCGCGATAAAAGACCAGCCGATTCACATCGAAACCCTGCCGCACGGCCAATGGGACGGATTCCTCCCGATTCAGGATACGGAACCAGCAGGTCGGCTGGAGGGTATCGTCCGCCCAGAAGTCGCGCAGTTTCCCGATAGTCTGCACGCCGGTCAGTGCCAGAAGGCGGGTAATGCCGTCCGTCTTCAACCGACGGACCGCCTCCTGATAATCCGCACACCAGATGACATCGTCGGTGCGGGGCGGATAGATACGTTCGAAACGCACCACGGGCAACTGAAGCCGTCGGCTGACCTGTTCCACGGTTTCGTGCAAGCGGACGGCAAAGGGGTGGGCCGCATCCACCAGCAGGCGGACAGAGTGCGCCCGGCAGAACGCTTCCATCTTTTCCGCATCCATGCCCCCGCTGACACGCTCCCCGTGGCGGCAACTGACCTGCTGCGAGTCGCCGCGCGTAGAGTAAAAATAAGGCTTGCCCGACTCATCCAGCACTTTCACGGCCAGCCGCCCTTCCGTGGTTCCCCCTAATACGAGTATCATGACCGGAACAAATGGGTAAAGTCGGAGGCATACAAACGAGAAAGCCCCTTACGGTTGTCTATCGCTTCTCCTACCACCAGCAGCGTGGTCAGGGTCAGGTGATTGTCACGAACAATACGGGCCAGGTCTTTCAGTACGCCCCGGTAGATTTTCTCTTCCTTCCACGTCAGCTTGTAGCAGGCGGCCACAGGCGTCTCCGGCGGATAGGCCTGCAAGAGTTCTTCCTGCACCTTCTCCACGATGGACGCACTCAGGTAGATGCACATGGTACTTTGCGACTGGGCCAGCTTATGCAACTGTTCTTTCTCCGGCATGGGGGTACGCCCCTCTCCCCGGGTCAGGATGATGCTCTGCACCTTCTCCGGGATAGTGAACTGCGAACGCAGGGCCGCTGCCGCCGCCTGGAAGGACGAGATTCCCGACGTGATGTGGTAGCTCATGCCGTAAGCATCGAAAAAGGCCATCTGTTCCTGAATGGCGCCGTAGATACACGGGTCGCCGGTGTGAAGACGCACCACAAACAGTCCCCGGTCGTAGAATTCCTTCATCAAGGCAAACTGCTCCTGCAGGTCCATGTGGGCTGAACTGCGCACCACGGCCCCCTCCTTCGCGTAATAAGTCAGCTCGCGCGGCACCAGACTGCCCGCATACAGCACCAGGTCGGCCTTTTCCAGCATCCGTTTGCCACGCACCGAAATCAGTTCCGGGTCACCGGGACCGGCCCCCACAATCTCGATGTGTCCACCACGCACCGCATCCGCCGCTAGTGCCACCGCAAAGGTGAAATGCGAGCCAGATACTAGCTCTCCTTTCTGTTTTTCCAGCAGCCATTTCCCGCCTCCGCCGCTTTTGAGTGCCGCACTCTCGGCCACACCATATACCCCGGTCACTTCATACACCTTCTGCGAGGGATGAGGGATTTCCAGACCGCTCAGCTCTTCCGCAGAATAGATGCAGACCTTGGCCTGTTTCCATCGCTCCTGCAACGCCTTCAGCAGCGGTTCGTCTTTCTTCAGCTCAATCGTACCCACCGTAGCCAATGACAACGGTGACAGGCCGTGCGAGTGCATCACCTTTTCGATGTATTCGGCGATGCCGTCGGGTACACACTGTTTCTTGCAGCCCACTCCCAGATGCAACACCTGCGGACGATAATACAACGCCTGCACCGGCGCCTCGTACTCGTAGGGCGTGACGGCAATCAGCAGATCCGTTTCCTCGAAAGGAATGTCGGCATAATGATAATACACCTTGACATACGGCGGAAGGGTACGCTCCAGCCAGGCGGTACCCTCGTCCTTGATGTCCAACAGCAAGGACACTCTTTCCTGATTCACGAAACGGGCAATCGCGCGGTTCATCTCCTCGTGCGAGCATGCGGTCTGCCATCCGAACCGGGCAGCCAGCAAATCCAAAGCCCACACCCCGTTACAGTCGCTTTGGGTAGTGACGACCGCCTGTGCCCCCAAGATGGAGGCTATCTGCCGGGCCCACTCGTTGGCCCCTCCCACATGGCCGGACAATACCGGAACGACAAACTGCCCGGTACTGTCCATACACACCACAGCCGGATCGGCATATTTGTCGGACACACAGGGAGCGATGCAGCGCACACAGATGCCCATAGCCCCGATAAACAGGAAACGGTCGTATGCGGCAAACGAAGCCGCCACAAACTCACTGTACGAGGTCACCTGCGTGCATCCGTCGAGTGCCTTTTGTGAAAAAATGGTACAATCTCCCAATTCCTTCTCCAGCAGCTGCGCCATCGGCAATGCCTGGGAAGATATCAATATAATGGCTGTTTTCTCTTTCATTCTGCTTTCAATATTTCAATTGGATTATGGGCATCCACCACAAGCCGGATGCGTTCGGTCACCCGACGTCCGGTCTGCGCCACTCCCTCGTAAAACTGCTGCAAGCTGTTCTCGCTCACCGAGTTGAAGACGATTACTCCCCCCGGAAGCAAGACCTCATCTGCACGCTTCAGCAACTCCTGCAACCGGTCTCCATGCCCGCCTATAAACACCGCATCCGGACGAGGGAGGTCGGTCAGAGGCTGTTCCATGAAATCCCCGCCCACAAACCGTATGCCGGGGGTTCCCCACTTGACACTGTTCGCCCGCAACAGTTCCGCTCCTTCCGGACGCCGTTCAAAGGCAATCACCTCAAGTTCGGGATAGAGACTCTTCGCTTCAATCGACACAGAACCCGTGCAACTGCCGATGTCCCAGAAGACCGTGCGCATCTGCAAATCCAGCATGCTCAAGGTCTGCAGGCGTACCGGCCGTTTCGTAATCATGTTCACCCGTCCGTTCAACAGCGCAAACTCCGATTCCTTCAGTCCCAGCGGACGACGGCGCAGTGCCGTGCGTACCAGAATCAGACAGTTGGGCGATTGGAAAGTGGTGTGCCGAGCTTCTTCTACCGTCAGCTCCCGCACCCGTTCTTCCGCCGCATTACCCAAAGCCTCTCCCACATACATCCGGTAATTGTCGTAGCCGTATTCCTGCATCCGGGCGGCAATGGCTGCCGGCGTTTTCACCCTGTCGGTCAGTACCCCGAGCATACGCTCCCCGCGAATCAGCGCGGCATCGAAAGCCTTCCACGGACGCCCGGTCAGCGACACCATCCGCATCTCCTGATAAGGCAACAGCAGGCGATGGGCCAGCATCTGCAAGGAATTGAACGTGGGATAGACGTGGATACTGCTCTCGGGCAACAGGCGCTGTACGGTATTGGCAAAGCCGAAGAACAACGGGTCGCCGGAGGCAAAGACCACAATCTCCCGGTGCGCGGCATACTGCGCGAACACCTTGTCCAACGGCACAGTGATGTCTATCCACTCCGCTCCTTCGGGCAAGAACCGCTCCACCAGCTGGTGATGGCGCACGCCCCCTGAAAACACCTTCCCCCGGGAGATGACTTCCTGCACCCGAGGCGGAAAATAAATCTCGGTGCTGTCGCTGATGCCGATAATATGGAATGACTGCCTACACATCGCGTCCGGGTTTTAACAAGGCCGCATCGTCCAGCGTCAGGATGGCGTTCACCAAGGTGGCTGCCAGATTACTTCCTCCCTTCCGTCCTTCCACAATCAGTTTGGGCACGTTCTGGAAGGTCTTCACCATGTACTTGCTTTCACACACATGCACAAAGCCCACCGGAGCCGCGATGATGCCTCCGGGATGCGCCTTCTGCTTTCTCATCAGGGCACACAGTTCCATCAAGGCCGTGGGCGCGTTTCCAAAGACAAACAAGGCATCCGGATGCTCCTCTACCGCCAGACGTATGCCCGCCTGGGTACGGGTGATTTGCTTTTCAGCGGCCATCCGAGCCACCCTTTCATCGTTCAGGTAACACTTCACCTCCAGTCCCAGCCGTTCCAGGGCCCGTTTCCGGATGCCCGAAGCCGCCATGGTCACGTCGGTGATAATGGTACGAACCTTGCCCGTCACCAGCAGTTCATGCAGCTTTTCCACCGCATGCTCGTCGCTGTACAGCAAGTGCTCCATCTCGAAATCGGCCGTTGTATGGATGGCATGCAGCAACGCCCACTTGTGTCCGAGCGGCAGGTCCTGTTTCTTCAGTTCCCTGGAGATGGTCTGGAAGCTGTGAATCATAATCTCCTGCCCGATGCCTGCCGCCTCCGTTTTCTCTGGCTGATAATAACCCCGTGGGGTGACCAAGTGGTCCTCCCAAGCGTACGACTGGGAGTTCCCGATGAGCACCACCGTAAACATGTCCACGTCCTCCGGGTCAAAGTCGGCCAAAGTCGTTATCTTCACGGTCTCTTCCTCACGTCCGGCCTGACGCACATAGCCCACCGGCGTCGTCGCTTCCCGCTCCTGCATGAAAATCTCCTTCAGGCGGTACAACTGCCAGTAACGGCCCTCACTCTTCGGATTGTAGACTGCCGTCACGAAATCGGCCGATGCCGCCGCACGGATGCGTTTCTCAATCTTCTCCCACGGCGTCAGCAGGTCGGACAAGGAAATCACGCAGAAATCATGGCCCACCGGCGCCCCCAGTCTGGCAGCCGCCTTCTGAAACGCACTGATGCCCGGCAACACCTCCAGCGTCACCTCACAGGCGCGTTCCCGCTTCATCTCATACATCAACGGGGCCATCCCGTAGATGCCGGAGTCACCCGAGCTGATGACACAGACACACTTGCCCTGTTCCGCCAGTTCGAAAGCCTGACGGGCCCGATCGCGTTCCCGCTTCATCCCCGTGTCCACACACTCCGCCCCCTCCTTCAAGTAGGAACGCACAAACTGGAAGTAATAGTGATATCCCACTACCACATCCGCACTAGCCAAGGCCCGGACCACCGCCGGAGTGATGTCCTCCGCAGAGCCCGGGCCAATGCCTGCTACAATTATCTTGTGATTCGCCATTCGTCTTGTTTCTATCGCTTGCTTATTGTTGCAAAGTTATAAGATTTCTCAATTCTCTACTACTCTCAACACGTCGAAATAGTAACCCTGCGCGATATCCGCTCCTTTTTCTACCTTTCCGGTAGCGACGTCATAAATGTAAATGCAGGTACTTTTCTCCGTATTGACCCCGATATAAGCCTTGCCGTCTACCACGACCGAGCGCTGGGAGAAACGGCCACTATTGAAACCGATTTCCTTTCCGTCGCAAGCCAGCCGGGTTCTCT
Organism: Phocaeicola fibrisolvens; assembly: GCF_025567125.1. Classification (NCBI taxonomy): domain Bacteria; kingdom Pseudomonadati; phylum Bacteroidota; class Bacteroidia; order Bacteroidales; family Bacteroidaceae; genus Phocaeicola; species Phocaeicola fibrisolvens. The sequence continues at coordinate 13,700 of NZ_JAOQJI010000035.1, forward strand.
GTCCCGTTTTCAAGTCCACGATGGAATAGTACAGACTGTACGTGTCTCGTCCCGCATTGGCCGACTGGCTTCTGGCATAAGTCAGCGCCTTGCCGTTGCCCAGGTACTGAACCGTACACAGTTTTCCGTCCGCATTCGGATAGCCGTTGTAAGAAGGGTCGAAATCCGTTTCTCCCTTGTTGATACGCAACAGACAACCTTCTTCCAAATCGCCCTTCTTGGTAAATGCGGCAAGGTAGAGGTTTCCGGCTTCGTCGTAAGTCACACAGTCCTGCAACAGCTGTCCGTAGGAGCTGCCGGCCATTTCCCCGGCCAGCGCATTGACCTTGTTGCTTTCCACCTTCATGTCCGAAGGATTGATGACGGCTGTCAGGAAGTTGGAAGTAGCCACCCCTTTCCGACCGGCCTTATCCTTTCCATAATAGAAATAATACAGCTTGCCCACCTTCTCATTGTAGGTAAGAATACCCGTCGTGGTGAACACCGCTGCTCCGGCAGGCAAAGGAAGATCCAGCGTGCCCTCCGACAAGATGCGCATATCCTCTGCATTCAGTTTGGTCCAGACAATCTTGTCCGCATCCCCATTGGCCGCCATAATCAGCAAGGTCTTGTCGTCCAGCCACGCATGCGTATACTTCCGTTCGGTATAGGAATTCACCACAAACGGCTGTTCCTGCACCACTTCAATCTTGTTGTCCAGAATCCGGAATTTCGTGAAGCGTGTCTGTTTGCTCGGCACCTGATAATAATATTTCCCTTTTGCAATCAGCTCGATGGTATACGGATTCAGTTCCACACCCGACCCCTTGATATCAATCATCGGCTGGTCGGCTGTCAGCGATTCCACACTTTTGACAATCGTATTATCGCCTCCTCCCATGCCGCCGTGTTTGCCTACCGTCATGAAGATATCAAAATGATACTTCCCGGCAGGTTCCGGGTCCACCGTATTCTCGGACGGAGTATCCTTACTACATGCCGCAAAAGAAAAAAGTGCCGCAGCAAACACACCCGCTTTCAGGAATCTCAGGAAGGAAAATTTCGTTGTTTTCATACACATAATGTTTAAGATTAATATTACTATAGTTTGTTAATATCTAGCTCAGATTCACATGTCAGTTCAGGAACACCCTGAACTTCAGGAAGAACGACCTTCCCGGCTTCTGCAGTTTGTAATGGTCGTACACCAACTTATCAAAGAGGTTGTCGCAGCTGACCGACAAGTTGTACTTCCCGTTTTCCAGCGAGTAAGTCACCCCCGCATTGACCACATGCTGCGCCGGAATCTGCGCCTTGCTCTCCTTCGAGCCGTACGCCTCCCAGGTCAGGAAATACCAGTGTACCCACTGATACGAACCCTCCAGTCGCAGGCTGCTGTGCTTCAGGCCGACCTCGTGAAACGTATAGTCGACCTCTGCCGCCCCGAACAACCACGGGCGGTTGGGCACCCGGTTCAGGTACGTGGCCGAAGGCTTGCCGTCATCCTTGTATTTACGCTGGTCGCGCGCGTCCTGCCAGCTCACATTGGCCATGCACTGCAAGTGGTTCCTCCAGCTGTAGCGCACTTCCGCATCCAGTCCCTTGATATACACCGCAGGCACGTTCTGATACTGCATCATGCCCTCTTTCTCCGCCACCACGGCCTGAATATAATCGTCCACAAACCGCATAAAGCCGTTCACTTCGTAGTACAACACATGCCCCACTCCGGGATGCCACGTACCAAAGAGCCCCAGGTTCACGTTGTTGCTCCTTTCCGGATGCAACGCCGTATTGGCATAGACCGTAGACCCGTTGCCCAGCAGTTCACGGGCCAGAGGCAGACGCACGCTATGCTCAAACGAAGCCTTCAGCGCGACCGGCTCCCGGAACTTCACCCGCGTGCCGGCCCCGTATCCCAAGTAATTTCCCGTACTTTCTCCCTTCACCTTGTCCGAGCCCGTCTGCCAGTACAAGTCCGTCTGCCGGATATTCAGGTGATTGATGTAATCCTTGATAAAGAACGTGTTCTCCATCTTGTCCTGCCACAGTTGCTGCTGATAGGAAAGCCCGAGGATGTGTTTGCATACCACGTCATTGGACGGCACAAAACTGTCATCCACGTCGTCGTAGCGGTCGTTTCCCGTCCGGTTGAACAAGTAGTTCAGGTTCAGGGCATGCTGCGGATGAAAGCGATAGTCCCAGTTGGAGCGGAACATCGTCGTGGGGCGCTTGTAATGTCGCAACGACCGTTCCCGTCCCGTAATCTCATTGCGGGAACTCTCCACATAATTCCCGTTCCAGTCGTACACCCGGTAGGCCGTATCCACCGTCAGCGAATAGTCCCAGGTATGCGAAAGCATGCTGTGCATCTGCAACCCCTTCAACAGAAAGTCCTTCTTGCGGTACTGTGCCGACACGTTATAAGCCGACCCGTTCCGCTCGGCCATCCCGTAGACCTTGGTCTGGATAGAACCCGTCTGCAGCTCCTTGTCCACCTTCGAATACGAAGCCGTCACAAAGAAGTCGTCTGCCCACCGTTTCCCGCTCACTCCGACCTCCACCTGGGCCAGCAGCGAGAAATAATCGTCGTGGAAACGCCGGCGGTTGGACGGCACATACTTTCGCACGCTTTCCTCCCACACCTCTACCCCTTTCATCATATAGTCGTTCTTTGAATAGTTGACCCCGACGGTCGGGCGCACGATAATCCCGCTCTTGGGAAACACCACCTGCGCGTTCAAGTCCGCCTTGTGCGTATGGAACGAACCTATCCCGTACGATAGGTCCAGGTAATTCTTTTTCTCCTTCTTCGTCACGATGTTGATGGCACCGCCCAGCGCGTCAGCCCCCAAATAAGCCGGAACCACCCCCTTGTACATCTCGATGTGGTCGATGAGATTGACCGGCAGATTGGCCAGCGACACCCCGGAGCCCTTTGTCTCCAGCGGCACCCCGTCGATGAAATAACGGACCGAATTGCCCGACATCCCGTTGATGGACAGGTCATAGTCCGACCCGACGCCTCCCTCCTGCCGCACCTTGATGCCCGAAGCCCGGTCCACCAGCTCGTTCAGGTTGTTCAACGAACTCACAATCGGTTTCACATCCAGCGCACTGACGGCGAACGTACCTTCCCGCAATTTCTGCGATTGGCTCTTGGCATAGACTTCCACCTCATTCAAGGCCACGGCCTCTTCCTTCAGGACAAAGTCGATTCGCTTGTGCCCGACCAACCGGACCGTCTGCTTCTGGCTCTCATAACCGATGAAAGAAGCCACCACGGTATACGTCCCCTCCGGAAGCTCCAGTCGGTAGCCCCCCTTCTCGTCCGAATACGTCCCGTAGGCCGTACCCTCCACCGCCAGTGAAGCCTGCGCCACAGGCTGTCCGTGGGCAGACGTGATGCGGCCCGAAAGAGTGACCAGTCTCTGTGCCAGCCCTTCCGAGAAGCCGACAATGCCAAAAACGAAAATAAAAATGAGTGTCAGGTGTTTCATAAGTTCCTCAAATCTTCATACCACACACTTATGACCGCGAGACGCATACAAATACAAAGAGAAGAGGATTCCGTATATCCAGAACGGGTAGAGAGAAGTCCAGCTCGTTGTTTTCATACCTTATTTCCCGAAAGCATAAAAAACTATGTACGACACTGGCAGGTCTTCTGACTTGTTTCTTTTCAGGAGCCTTCCCATCTTTCCGACAGTGGCATGCAGATTTCCTGAAAATCATGCGAAACTTACAGCAGCGGGTCTGTTCAGGACTTTCACCTGATTCCCTTTTCATCACGCTTTATCCAGCAGTGAACCAATATCGCCACAAAGGTAGAAAATATTTTTTGATATGCTACATCCCGGCTGATTTTTCATTTTCACAAAAAAGATTGTATCTTAGCGACCGCAAAAAAAAAATCAATCCCCTTTTAGACTATATGGAATCCTCATATCCCGCAATTCAGTTTGTATCCTTAGGCCCCGGCGACCCGGAGCTCATCACCCTGAAAGGACTGAAGGCCCTACAGGAAGCCTCCTCTATCTATTGTCCGGGCACCCGCAGTGCCGCCGGCATCCCCTCCTCCTACGCCGCAAACACCTTGCGGGCACTGGGAATCGGGGAAGAGAAAATCAAGACATTCACCCTTCCGATGAACAAGCACAGAGAAGCGGCCCTGCAAGTGTATCACGAAGTGGCTGCACAGATAGAGGAAGATTACCGTGAAGGGCAGAAAATAGCCGTGGCCGCCGAAGGCGATGCCGGATTCTATGCTTCCGTGCAGTACTTGTATGAACTATTGGGAAATAAAGGCTTGCCGGTGAGACGCATCGCAGGCATTCCGGCGTTCATTGCCGCAGGTCCCGTGGCAGGTCTCCACCTGGCCAAACAGGAAGAAAGGCTGCTGGTCATTCCGGGCCTCATCTCCGCCGAAGAACTGACCGAGAAACTCCAATCCGGCTATGTCCTCGTCATCATGAAACTGCCTCTTTGCGCGGAAGCCGTACGTCAGTGCATCGACTCCCACCCCGAAGCAGCGTTCCATTACTTCGAAAATATCAGCCGGGCGAACGAATTCTATACCTCCGACCCGGCGATTATCAAGGAAAAGAAGTTTCCCTACTTTTCGCTGATGGTGATAAGTCCCGCTTCTAACGGATGAAATGAGTCGGTGTCCACGGCTCACTGGGCGGGATAGGCTCTCCTCCCTGCTTCAAGTTCTTCAGCAACCACGCCATGTTGCGCCCCAGCGTACGCATGGTCTGCAATCCCTCGATGTCCTGACTCGCTTCGCCCGGCAATCTGCCGTGCACGCTGTTCCAGTATTGTGACGACACCACCGGCATGTTGTTGATGGTGAAATACTTGTTCAGGCGGTCGAACGTCGCACTGGCTCCTCCGCGACGGCATACAGCCACCGAGGCAGCAGGCTTGTAGGCCAGCAAGTCGCCGGCAGAATAGAACAGACGGTCGAGCAAGGCACAGAGCGAACCGTTGGGCCCTGCGTAATACACCGGTGACCCGACAACAAGACCGTCCGCCGTCTCCAGTTTCTCCCGGATTCTCTGATACAACTCATCCTTGAACACGCACCGTCCCAGTTCCCTACAGCGTCCACAGGCAATGCAACCCTGCACCGCTTTGGTTCCGATGGATACGATTTCTGCTTCTACACCATTCGCTTCCAACGCCTTCGCCACTTCCGACAAGGCGATAAATGTATTTCCCTCTCTGTGGGGACTTCCGTTAATTAATAAAACTTTCATATCTCTCTATTTGTTTTTCTACAAAGATAAGCGGTTTTGGAAGATTTTGAAGCGTCTCAATTACGGATAATTCTACCTCAATTATCGAAGCCGTTGTTTTTGCTTGCGATTCGCTGGGGTTTTCGTACCTTTGCACCGCATTATCACACAGCCATGGACGACAAACCTATATTATCCTCTCAGAATATTGATGAACTTTTACAACTTTCAGATCAGTTGGAAGAAGAACAGGTAAGGGAATATATGTCCCTGCTTTCCATCTCCGACGGACTCTCCTACATTCGGAACCACTCGGAACACAAAGCCCCGTATGCAACGAATGTCTTTGAAAGATACAATTCAGACGAGCCAACCACCAGTTGGGCAATGGCAGAAATCCTGAAATTTAAAGATGCGGGAACATATCCACTACTCCATTCATTCATGGAGCATTTTCTTGTACCTATAGGCTTCAATATCCAGTGGATGGACCATCCCGTCATTACAGTTGAGAAAGACCGGATTGATGTTTGCGTGAAAGACCACAAGTATGCCCTCATCTTTGAAAACAAGGTAAAAGGGGCAAACTATCAACCCAATCAAATAGCCCGGTATATCTACAAGCTTCATCATTTGATAAACCGGCCTTATGGAAAAGACAATCTATTCATTGTATTGATGCCTACCTCCCATGAGGACGATTACATTCAAAACCTCCCCCAATCCGTATGGCGACTTCCCAGTGATTATAGGAAGCCTAAGCACGAACAGCGCTGTGTAACTGCCCATGATTTATGTTGGTGTGACTATCGCTCTGACGAGTGGGAAAAACAGTGGGATGCTGAATTTTGTAAGTCCTGCATCAAAACTTTTAAGAAAGACTATGAGCCCCACACTCTGGTGTTGCAGCAGGAACTTTCAGAATGGTTGCTCAAAGACTGTCTAAAATTGGTGCCTCCTAAGGAAATTATACTCAAGTCATTTATTATTCAGTTTGCAGATTTTCTTAATCTCCAATATGGCACAAGAGAAAACCAAAAATTAAAACATGAAATGGAAAAATATTTAAGAGAAAAATTATTCGATACCGAGAAGTCCAATCTGGACAACTGGAATCTCATCAATGACAAACTAAATGAAATCAAGAAGTTAGAAGAGGAAGTCATACAACTTCTTGAATCTATCTCAGGCGATGTGATTGACGAATGGTATCACGAGTTACTGCCTGAATGGAAGTGTTACGGATTAAAGCATGAAAAACAGGATAATTTCACTCTGAACGTACGAGGTGTTTTAATTGGATGCTGGTCAGGCAAAGGAATGGAAGACCATCAACCCTATTGGGGCTTTTACTCAGAGAAAGGATTTACCGCAAAGCAATGCCACATGATAGAGGCAATTCTTGAAAAGACAAACACGAATAACTATATCAAAATGAAAAATGACCCTTGTTATTGGAACTCTACCTGCAATGGGGCCGAACGCTGCAACGATTTCTATAACGCAGCCATTGAATTAGGATATCTAGAAAAACAAAGCAATGAAAAATAACCTCATCCAACTCTCCGCCTGGATTGCGGCACACATCACCCTCATCGTGGTGCTGGTCACCGCCGTGGCACTCTTCCTCCCCGCCTCGTTCAACTGGATAAGCACGTCGGCCATCACGCCGATGCTGGGCGTGGTGATGTTCGGCATGGGACTGACCCTCCGCCCGTCCGACTTCAAGCCTGTGTTGCAACACCCTAAAGATATTCTCGTGGGCGAACTGGCCCAGTTCCTCATCATGCCTTCCCTGGCGTGGCTGCTCTGCCGACTGCTGGCCCTGCCGGAAGAACTGGCCTTGGGCGTGGTCCTCGTGGGATGCTGCCCGGGAGGTACGGCCAGCAACGTCATCTGCTACCTGGCCAAAGGCGACGTGGCCCTGAGTGTGGCCATGACCGGAGTCTCCACCCTGCTGGCTCCCCTGCTCACGCCAGCCCTCGTGTGGCTGCTGGCCGGAGAATCAGTCGACGTAGACATCGCCGGCATGTTTTTGAGTATCGTGCAGGTGGTGATTGTACCCATCGTGCTGGGATTTGCCGCCAACCATTACTTCAACCGGACTACCCGGCGAATCGTTCCGTTGCTGCCCATGATTTCCACGCTGGCCATCGCCTTCATCATCGGCATCATCGTGGCACACAACGCGGCCAGTATCCTGGCGTGCAGCCTGATTGTAGCCGTGGCGGTGATACTGCACAACGTCCTCGGCTTGGCCTTGGGCTACGGACTGGCGGCCCTGACCGGAAGCGAACCGTCCAAACGGTCGGCCATCGCCATCGAGGTGGGCATGCAGAACTCCGGACTGGCCACTTCGCTGGCTACGACTCATTTCGCCCTGTTTCCCCTTGCGGCCGTTCCCGGAGCCATGTTCTCGGTGTGGCACAACTTTTCGGGCAGCATTGCGGCACAGATTTTCCGGAAGCAGGCGGATAAAAAAGAAATAAAATAAGCAAGTCGGCAACAAGCGGCATACCCTTGGGACGCGATACGTGCCCATTGAAATGGCTGCAACAAAAAACATGCGGTTCAAAGGCGATGCCCTTGAACCGCATGTGCGTAGTTATCTGTATCTCAAAAACCGAGGTTACTGAGCTTTTCCCAGAAGCACTTCTTCTCCTTGAACAAAGGTTATATCGCGAGGGATGCCTGCCCCGTTAATCCGGTCAAGGTCGGCCTGAAGCGCTGGAGTGATTCCACCGTTCTCTTCTCTGTATTTCTTGGCAAATTCCACATTGCCGTCGCCCTGCGTCTGAAGAATCAGTGCAGCCCAGCCGTTCATGGCTTCTTTGGCCTTTGCGAAATCAATGACATACTGCCCCTTGTCGTTGCGTGAGAATGCCCCTGCCTTTTCCATGTAGTTGAAGCACATCATATTGGCTTTCCCGTGCGAAGAGGCCGCTCCAAAGCGGACGGAACGCAGGATACCTGCAATATAAGTGGCCATCGCATCTTCGGCGATAATGTTCGTGATTTCGCCCATTTCAATCAGCTTGGTCACCATGAACAGGCCCAATATATCCGCCTTGGCTTCTTCCCAGGAAGTCTTTTCCGTACCCATCACCGCATCCACGCTTTCATGGGTGCGGATGGTCTGCTTCACTCCCAGTCCGTGTGCCACCTCATGGAAAGTCACGTTCCAGAAAAACGCATCGAAGTTGAGGTATTTCTGCTGTTCCGGAGTTACGACAAGCTGTCCGATGGGCAGCAAAATCTTGTCAAACTTAGCCTTCATGGAGTTCCGCAATTGCAGGCGGCGTGTGCCTTTCAGGGCATGCACCCGCTCGTCATTCGGCAGGTTGATGGCAATCGTCTTGCTTCCCGCATTGCAGTCGCCGGCATAATACACTGCATCATACACATTCAGGTCGGACGACGTGCCCGGCACAAACGTCTTATATTCCGGCGGACAGGGCAATTCTTTCTGAAGGTCCGGAAGCATGGCCACGAACTTGGCCAGGTCCTTGCTCCGGGCTTCGTCCTTCAGCAGAATGAACGACTCGTACGATGCCTTGGTTTCACGGAACTTATCGTCGTAAGTCTCAATCGGTCCTGTCACGAAGTCAACCTTGCTGTCCTTCATGTCCATCCATGCCAGGTCGCTTGCCAGATAATCATCCGTCTTGAATGCTTCGATGCGTTTTTCAAGGTAGTTTTTCAGGCCCGGGTCTTCTGCCAGTGCCACCGCTTTCTCCAGCAAGGCACAGATGCGTTCTATTTCCGGAGCATACGCCTCGTGATACCACACACTCTTCAAAGCACCGTCTTCCCCACGGCGGATGACAGTGTACCATGAATCTTTGTTCTCATCTTCCCACGCGTTGAACTCCGCTTCGGTGATATCCAGCGGATAATAGTTGCATACAGCCGGTTTCTCGCCATAGCCTGCCAGGAAAGGCTTGTTGTTGTCCAGACGGTCCCAAGCCCCATATTGAATCAGGGCAAACTCTTTCGCATAGCTGTCGGTAATGGTATCGAGCTTACTTTTGTCGCCGAATGTCTGCTTCCAGAAAAGGTCGTCGGTGATGTTCCCTACCTGGAAAAATATCCTTACCAGCTCTTTTTCCTTGTCGCTCAGGTTGTTCACAAGGTCTGATTTCAATTCTACGGAAGCATATTCCTCCACCTTGGCTTTCATCGGTGATTCCTGCTGACGGCTGCCGCACGAAAACAGAGTAGAAGCCACCATGGTCACTCCCAACAATGTGGCCGAAAGATTTGTCTTTTTCCTCATACTCAATTGATTGTTTTGTTTCTTTGCGAAGATACGAAAAGTTCCCAATATCTCAGGCATTTTTTCATGCCATACACGAGGAAAGCTGCGCAGAAAGCTATACCTTTGAATCCGATTTACAAAAAGCCCAAAATGGGACTTCATTGTTGAAAAAATAAGACCGATAAAAACAAAACTTATGGAAACATTCTACGACGTAATCGCTGGCGACCAGCTCGTGCTGGTGGATTTCTTCGCCACCTGGTGCCAGCCCTGCAAGATGATGCACCCCGTCTTGCAACAAGTGAAAGAGGTGCTGGGCGACCGTATCCGTATCATCAAAATCGATGTGGACACGCACGCCGCCCTGTCACAGCAATACCAGATTCAGTCCGTCCCCACCCTCATGCTGTTCCGCAAGGGAGAAGTGCTCTGGCGGATGAGCGGGGCACTGCCGAAAGCCGAACTGCTGAGCCACCTCGACCCTTTCCTGCGATAACCTGTCCTGACGATGAACGGAAAAATGACGAGAAAAGAAAGACTCATCTCATTCGTCTGGCAACACGTACTGCTCTTCATGGCACTGTGCATCATGACACTGGGCATCGCCCTCTGCGTGAAAAGCATGCTGGGAGCCAGCGTCATCAGCGTATTGCCCTATGTGTTTCACGATGCGGGAACGGAGGGACTCACCCCGCCGCTGAGCATCGGACTGTACACCTTCCTCATGAATGCCCTGCTGGTGGTGGGTCAGGTGGGCGTACTTCGCCGGCAGTTCGACCCCGTACAGCTCTTCCAGCTGCTCGTGGGACTGGTATTCGGCATGCTGATTGACCTGAACCTCTACTTTCTCTCCTGGCTGCAACCCGTGGCGATGTGGGAGAAAGCCGTGTCGCAGCTGGCCGGATGCACCATCCTTGCGACAGGTATCTCGCTGGAAGTGAGATGCGGAAGTGTGACCATGCCCGGAGAAGGTTTCCCCGTGGCCCTCAGCAAGGTAATGGGCATCGAATTCCCGAAAGTCAAGATTGCGGTCGACATCTCGCTCGTGTTGCTCGGCGTTGTGTTCAGCTACCTCTTCTTCGGGAAGTGGCAATGGCACATCATCGGAGTGGGCACGCTCTTTGCCATGTATTACGTGGGATGGGTGGTACGCATCGCCAGCCACCATCTGCACTGGTTCGACCGCCTGCTCAGGTACCGTCCGGGATTCCGGAGATACATCTACGGACTGGCACGCTACATTTACCGGAAATAGTTCCTTCCCCGGCGCACGGAATTGTGCCCGCGGGGAAGCCCACGTTTCCATTTTATGACTAATTTTGCACCCCGACAAACATTTACTTCTGCAAACACATGAAAAAACTTAGCAAGAACGCCCTCATCGGCTATCCGGCGGGAATCATCACCGGCATCACGTATGGACTGAACCCCTTGTTTGCGGTTCCCCTGATGAAGCACGGTGCCGCCACCGAATCCATCCTCTTCTTCCGCTATCTCTTTGCCGTACTGATTCTGGCCCTGTTTCTGTTGGTCCGCCGGCAGAGTTTCCGGGTTTCCGGACAACAGGCGGGTATCCTGCTCATCCTCGGACTGCTCTACACATCGAGCAGCCTCTTCCTGTTCGATGCCTACGAATACATCGCTTCCGGACTGGCCACGACGCTGGTGTTCCTCTACCCGGTGCTGGTGGCCATCATCATGGTGTTCCTGAAAGTGGTGCCTTCCTGGCCTGTGTGGCTGGCCATCGCGGCAACCTTCGGGGGCGTCCTCATCATGACGCAGGGCGACGGCACACAGGCGCTCAACCCCATCGGTGTACTCCTTTCCATCGGTTCGGCCCTGGTCTACGCCCTCTTTATCGTCATCATCAACCGGAGCAAGGCCATCGCCAGCATCTCCAATTCTCTGCTCACCTTCTATGCCCTCTCCGTGGGAGCGGTTGTGTTTCTGGGAAAGATTCTGATTTCCGATACCGCTCTCACCGCAGGCCTCAACCACGCACACGACTGGCTCAACCTGGTAGGACTTGCCTTCCTGCCTACGGTGGTTTCTACGGCCACCCTGGCCATCGCCTCGCGTAACATCGGGGCCACCAAGGCTTCCGTCCTCGGGGTGTTCGAGCCCATCACCGCCATCGTGGTCGGCACACTCGTGTTCGGCGAACCGCTCACCACGAACATCGTAGTGGGTATCACCGTTGCCATCGTGGCCGTCACGTTCATGATTACTTTGACCAAGCGGTGAAAATATCCTATAAAACTGAAGTTCCATAAACGAAGACCAACAATCTCTTCTTATGAGATTCCAATCTTCTACTTCAGTTTTATAGTAGCATTTGTGAGTTTACATTATCTGAAATCTACTTATAAATATATTCACTTTTCACTTTTCATTTTTAATGTTTGCGGATTTTTCGATTCCTCTATAAAAGGGAGCTGCGCAAGAACTAAAAAAATAATGGAAGAACATCCCTTATCAATCTGCTGATTGATATAATCTCGAGTTACAGAACCTTTTTTTGTGAGATATTCATAAGCCAATTTAAAATAATCACGATTAATTTCACCTGATATGTCATTTATGGAAGAACGTATTAATGCTGTATTGTTAACTTCAAGTATTCTGTTTGGTCCTCTTGAATTAAAAAGAGTTTTTCCTTCCAATGGCCTGATAAAATTATCCCATATTAACGAAAAATCAGGATATAGCCTATTGTCTTCTGTTATTGCATCATTGACAGTAGATTGATTATCAGGCTTACATTTTTCTATATTTTTTGTATCCACAAAAAAGATCTCAATACCCAGTTTCTTGGCAACCTCAACCGCGTCATCCATTACTTTACCGTCTGTAGCAACAATAGCTTTAGTACAGTCAAAAAAATGTTGAGAGCCATACAGTTTCAAGAAAACATTACGATTAACTTTTCGTGTACAGTTTCCAAATTTCTTTACTTGTATGGCTATTTTTTCTTTACCTTTAAAAGCAAAAACATCCACACCATAATCTCCAGAATATCTCGTTACTTCTGTTTTATATCCTTTAGATTCAAATATACATGCCACATATCGTTCAAATTCTTCTGGTGTCATTTTATTCAGGATTTTATTTATAAATTATTTTTTATAAAAACGCCATGGCCTATTGCATTTTCTGTATCGTTTTCCTGAGTATGAGAAATACTCTGATTGCAGACCCTCTGGTAAGTTATTATATTGCGCTTCCCCGATTTCCTCTTTCATATAGTTTCCATTACCGTCCTTTACAAAACGACCATTTTCGTCTTTTATAAAAGCTGGAACATTTATTCTGCATCCAACCCCTATCTCATAATTTTCACTTTGCATTTTTTCATTGATCCATCCAATAGTCAAGTTACTATTCAATGAAATTCCCATCATCAAATCCTCATAAATGTAAGTAGCACGTTTCTCGTACTTTTTAGTTTCAGTCCAAATATCATTAGTAAGCGACTCAACTCTATATCCTCTAATGAGGAATGACGCTCTATACTCTTTCACTTGACTTTCAAATGTAATATCTATTCCCGATTCATGACAGTTCATAGATCCTAATATGAAATAAGGCAAATCATCACGCTTTTCATGATCTGAAGTATGATACATTGCCGGATCTTTCAAACCATCTGTTTGTTCTTCATGATAATAGAATTCAATATCTTCCAAATAAATACGCCTTCTCTCATTTACAAGAAAGTATCCACCATACAAGAGTTTTTTAGCAAGGAGCATGAATTGCCTAGCTAACTCATTTTCTTTCTCTTCCTTTCGAAAATCAGTTACGCCTGTGAAAGTTCCGAGTATTACATTAATACCATCCTCAGCCTCAAATTCATCCAATATTTTCTCCCACTTATTTTCTGTATTAGCTGTTATCGGGTTTATAAAAGCCTCATGTTTATAATTGTTATCTTCCCCTTCTGCTCTTAACCATTTCAAATCAATACCACAAGCACTGTTGAGATTCACAGGCTTTAATCGATATGTCTTTTTCCATTGATTGATATACCAAAAATTGCTTTCTGACGCTAAAGCAATCATTTCTTCTCTAGTCAGAATATAATACTGAAATTCCATATTGATTCCTTCACCGACAACATGTACAAAAACCCACGGACCTTTAACCTTCCTTTCTAGATAATCCTTAGTACATTTTGCCAAAGTCATTCCAATAGGAAAGTTATTGCCTCTGCACGTTTTTACTTGTATGTAAACGTTTTTCTTATTCCCAGGCTGAGAACAAATTAAATCCACAGCTTCATAGTTAGCTATAATAGTATTTGCATTTACCACATTTAACCCTAACTGCATTAATTTGGTTTGAACCATATTCTCCCCAATACCACCTAATTTACTTTTATTTAAAGAAACATTCATATCTATTATTTTACCATCTGACAGATTTTAATTTGGCCACAAGAGTACGTTTAATTTTTTCTTCAGTTTCATGTATAAGCACATCATCCATGAAAAGTATATCTACAGGTTTTCTTATCCATGGCTCTTCTGTTGTTTTATAAAAAAGATTGATTATACAAATCGATTCTCGTATAATGGCCTTTACTTTCTTCTCATTTTCAGTAAAAATATTCTTACCATACGTACTGATAAATAGAGTTTCAGCATCTTCTATATTCTCTTCTTTCTGATCTTTTTCATTACCAAAAGCCCCAATCCATATTCTCATATTATCATTTTCATGAAAATCTTTATAATGCGTATGACAATTGTTAAGACGTTTCTCTATTCCATCAGTTTTCTTATGAATACCAAAGTATGCATAAATCTTTAAGGCTGAATGTCCTTTACCCTTTTTATTTCCTGAGAAATAATAAAAATTAAACAATGATTTATCACAAGTAGAATTATCCTCAAGATAAGACTTCATCTGCTGTATATTCTTGAAAGGGCCAACCCATTGGATCGTAAATGTTTTAGTAATATCCTGCATAGACTAATACAACTGATTTATCTATTTTATAATTTTATTTCTCTAACAATTACTTTACAGCCAATCAGTAACTCCGGTTCCGGATGTCGAGGGTCACCTCCATGTAACTACGTCGTCCCTCTATGTAATCGGCATAGAGAATTTCCACGTCCTGACCTTTCAACACGTGGCATTTTCCGCACAACTCACAGTTGTGCAAGCACTTCCAGGCGTCGAGCACGTATGCCCGTCGCTCTTCCAGGGTAGATTGTTCTATAAGAGGTGGAGTCATAAGGACTGTCTGTTTAATACATTGACAGACAAAGATACGGGTTCTGCTTCATTCAGGCCGAAGGTATCTTCGTAAAAATCCTAAAACATCCCTGCATTGACCACCCTTCGTCCTTGCTTTTTCTATGTTTCCCTTGTGGGAAACGTATGCTTCCGCCTCGGAAGACGTACGTTTCTCGCCCGGAAAACTTACGGTTCCGGTTCGGGAAACGTAGAAAACGATGGAAGGTTTGCCTGTCAATCTGCTGAGACTTTCTGAAAGAGAAAAACATCATCAACAGGGAGAACACTCCCGTTACGCATCACTGACAAAGAAGCCATAACTCGTGAGAATGTATATCAAGAAAAATTTATATTTTCATTGTTTTCATACTACAGCTACAGAAAAAAGAAATATAACATCATAAAAACAAACCAATTTCTTATTATTTACAAAAAAACAACTAAATTTGCGTCCGCAAAAATAGGTAAGGCCAATCCTTAGCAATGCCTAATATACTGAAGTGTTGAATAAAAACAAGGTATATCTTTCATCAATCCTCCAGATATTATCCAGAAAAGGCTTTATCAATATAAGACAAATACGTTGAAGGTCAAATGGATAAAGAAGACTCATATAGGAAATTGCTTTTTGATAAACGATGGCTTGAAAAAAAGGCCAGAATTATCCAGCGAGATAATTATCAATGTAAAATTTGTGGTTCAAACTGGCATTTGGTCGTCCATCACAAACAGTATCACGTACATAAAAATTCCGGTAAAAAATTCCTTCCATGGGAATATGACGATAAATATCTTGTCACTTTATGCGAATCATGTCACAAGAAAGGACATGATTTATATGATATTCCAGTAAAATTTATATGAAACTATGAATTTCTTAAGAAAATTATTTGGCTCTAACAGAACAGAAGAAACTCCCGCTGCAAATGAGGGAGTGGCGCGTCCTGAAATCAAGCGCGAAGACTTTGTAGATGATTCTGAACCTACAAAAGAAAGTAACATTGTGACTATAGCTTTCGGAACCGGATTGCCGATTGACGCCATCTATACATTCATCGGACGGGACTATGAGCAGGAAGGTTATGATGACGCAATGATTAACTTGGATAATTCGTACAAGGAATCGAAAAAGGAAATTATTTTAAACGAATTGAAAATTAGAATTGAGCAAGTCAAACTGGCGTATAATAATAAACTGCGCGAGATTGAGGTCTCTATTTCCAATATTGAACAACAGGGATTGATAAATACTAGCGCACAACTGAAAGCGAAAAGACAGACATTCCTAGAGCATATTGACAAAATCAAAGAAATTGAAAGTAGCATTAATCTGGGGGATAAGAAATTTCTGACCATGATTGACTCCTATGAAAGAGGGTTTCTCAAAGGCGTAGCAGCAAGAACCATAAAATTTTTTGATATAGAAAATAATTCTCAAGAACAAAACTAAAAGTATGCAGATATTAACAAAGACTGGATGTTTCCTTATCGGATGGAACTTCAATATATTAAAAGAATGTGGAGAAGCCAGTTTCAGGACTTTTAAGAGACTTATGTCTGCAATAGTCATCATGATGGTAATTTGGGGCACTATCGGATTTTGCTTTGCAGACAATTACATTGGGATAAGCAGTACGATAGGCAAGATAGCCATAGCACTCATATTCATGATTCTTGTTCTTTGCATAGAACGTTTTATCATTCTTACGATTGGCCGATTGGGATGGATGGGACTTTTCCGTACGATTCTGGCAATTGTAATGGCTATGTTAGGATCAACCGTATTCGATCAAATCATTTTCCGGAACGACATTGCGGTAAAGATGACCGATATCCGTGAGATAAAGATACAGCAAGCCATCAAAAACCGGATGGAAACGTATGATGCCGACATCAAACATTTTACCAATCTAAGAGATTCTTTAGGGGCAGCCAACATCGTCATCTATGAGAAACTGGCCAAACAACCCGTAATAGCCACACGGGATGTCACTACAAAAGATGTCGTCATAGGAAAAAACGAAGATGGAACACCACAGATGGCCAAAACGACTAGCGTAACTTCAAGAAGCGTGGAGAATCCATTAAGCGCGCAGGCTAAAGCCAATGAAGAGCAAATTAAACGCTATCAAACGCAACTGGAAACGTTGCAGACTAAGAAATTTAATACAGACAAAGAGGTCAGAAACGAATTCAGACAAAAGGAACCTGGCTTTCTGGAAGAACTAACTGCCTTATGGGCGCTTTTAAAAGCTGATAATATTGCCCTTATTTTCTATATTATATTATTCGTGTTTCTGATGTCCTTGGAGCTCTTAGTCGTCACAAGCCGTGGAGGAGACACTAAATGTGACTATGAACTTATCGTAGAACATCAGCTCAACATCAAAAAAGAAATGCTGAGTAAATCTGAAGAGAAATTGTTAAATAAAAACTGACTCCTTGAAAGATTAAAGAAAAACATCACATGCCACAAGAACTCATACACTCCTGCCCCGAACTGATTGAGTACATCCGTCAGGTGGGGATGCTACCCCTGCTCTCCATGGGCATTGCGGGCTGGTCGGCCGAGAAAGTGACCGACGAAGACTGCCAGTACACCCAGTTGCCCGACGGCGGTTGGGAATGGCCGCTCTGGGAATGGAAAGGCGCCATCCTGCAAGAAAGCGGTTGCGCCTACGGCAAGTTTTTCAAGGGAAAAGCCGCGTTCATCAGCCGCGAATGGTGGCCCGATTTCTGCAACTACCGGCGGAGCCTCTTCCCCTATCCGGAAGAAGGGAGCATCGAAGAAACGATTCTCGACGTACTGAAAATTGAGGGACACCAGATTACCCGGAAACTGCGGACTTCCTGCGGTTTCACGGGACCGAAGATGCGGAGCCGTTTCGATGCCTATATCACGCGGCTGCAGATGGCCGGCTACATCGTGACGGAGGATTTTGTCTATCCACGCGACCGCCATGGACGGGAATATGGCTGGGGATGGTCGCTGCTCACCACGCCCGAAGTTCTCTTCGGACGGGAAGCCTGCCACCCGGACCGCACCCCACAGGAGTCGCGTGAAAGACTGCTCGGACAGTTGCGGAAAGTCCTGCCCCAGGAATCGGAAAAGACGTTGGAGGCACTGCTGAAATAAGGCCCAAATGCGGACTTAAAATGCAGGCCTCCTCCCTGAAAGGGATTCATCCTACTAATATCTGGGGTTATACTTTTCCCAAAATGGAGATTTCCCATTCCACAGACGATACAGACCATATAATTTTATCAGTTCCTGCTCCACGATATTCTTTTCTGCATAGGGAAGGTCCCATTTCTTTTCTTGTTTTCCATCGAAATAAGGCTCGTAGATGTTAAGGATATTGCCTAGTAGAGGCTTGAAGAGTCTTTTCTCAAACTCCTCTCTATATCCTTCCAAGGCCCATCTAAGGTGTATAAGACAGCTGTTCAGGTACAAGGAATCACGCATCAATACTTTACTGAAAAGCAGCAAATATTCATGCTTATAGGATGAGACTCCATCTTGTATGACTTCATTTTCCAACCAGGCCAATGCCTTTCCAGTCTTCTTGTCGTCCACGAAGAGAGACAGCAAGTCGTTTCCTCCTCTTTCCTTGTTCACCACACCGAGCACATTACGTTTCGTAAGGTTATAATCTTTCCTCTCCCTTTGAAGCACCTCCTGGTTCTGCAAGATGAAAGACTGCATGCGAGTAAGGATGAAAGTCCAGTTGCCCATAAACTCCCACATTTCCGTGTCTCTCCATTTGCCCATAGCTGCCTCAATATCCTTGCAGGCCTTTTGCAGTTTCTCATAGATCTGCACAATCTCTTCATCACTGAAAGATATGTACTTCTGAACGGCATAAACATCCAGTGCGTGACCTTTATAAGTAGAAATAGAACAATCACTATGAATGCCAGTCCGCCACAAAAGTGGTGAATGCAATAGGATATGCTTCAATTTGGCTTGCAGTCCGGGGTCATCCTCTACATAACGACATGCCGCCTCCAACAAGGTACCGTCTTCGTATATCTCATCGGGCAATGCCGACAGTTTTTTTATCAACTTGCTCCGGTCGACCCATTTATCCATATTCATCAGCACATAAAAATGGGCAGGAGTATCTGCCACTTGCACCAAGTGATCGAGTTCCTTGCACTCTTCTTTATTGAGTTCAAGATTTTGGCTAACCGCCACCAGGATACGATTATGAAAATCATTTATTTTCTTCCGAAGCTTCAAGACAGAGAGCAGGATTTTATGCTTGAGACCCTCTTTATTTACCCGTGCGGCTCCTGTCACAATGAGGTTCTGCATCTCATTGAATTGCATGTTTCCGGCCTCCATATCCTTTAGGTTCAACTGAACAAAAACTTGTTCGAATAAATCTTCCCATTCTTTTGCTGCTACCGCCTTCATAAATACAGGAGCCACAATATAGATGGCATTGCATACATTAGCAGGGCATTCTTTATCTTGCAACGCTCTCAGCATCAGGCGCAGCAACTCCGGCAGCTGGACATACAACTTAAAAGAATAGATATAATCCTGGGCAACCTTCAGCAAGAAATCTCTTGAGTTTCCATACAACAAAGAAAAGAACAAACAAGGATAGGGATATTCCTCATATAAGTTTTCGCATATCATCTGCCATTTTTCCTTTTCCATCAAATGTACATTTCCTGATACGCTTGGCACACCCAGTTCCAAGAAGATATGGAGCACCTTAAGCGAGTTCATCTTCGCCACATCGTAGGAATCGAAACATACCGTATGCCTCAAATTGCCATACGGCTGACCCGACGTATAAGTCCGGCTCTCATTCAAAAGGTTTTCTATCAGCGTGCCCACCTTGATCAGCCGCGGATTGTGTCGCTCCAAAGCCTCTATCTTCCCTTGCAAATCTCCGTAGAAGCTCATATTCCCGTTTTTCCCTTGAACCCGTCCTCTTATCAGGGGAAGAATATCAATCGCAAATCGATAATCCTGCAAGCACTTGAAATTCTCCCGGCTTATCAGTCGGGTTATCGCATCGGCATCGGTCTCTGGGCCTAATACAGAACGCAATAAATGATAACGCATTTTATTCAGTCCAGACTCCGGGTTCCATCCGTCCATCAAGATTTTCACTTTACTGAAGTAAAGATGAAACAAGTTGCTCAATACGGTTTCATAAGTTGTATCCTCATTCTGAAGGTCATACAATAACCGGCCCCCCATACACCGTGCCCGTAAAGCCAGCAGATGATACTGTTCTTTCAGTTCCGCTCCCTGTCTTGCCATCAGGCCTGTCTGCTTAATCGACAAGACGGAATCTACGGGAATCGATTCCCCTCTTATCGCAGCATATATCAGTTTTGCACACAAGGGCAAATCCATCTGCCCCTCCAATAATTCATCCACATGCGAAAGTACATGAAGGCGGTGATAATGACTGATTCCCTGTTGCTCAGGAATCCGATTGTATGCCGACAGCCTGTAAGTCTCCTCGACTTTTTTCACAAAATCATCGTCTGCCCGAAGAATGTCATCCAATTTTACGGGCATTGACTTCCAGTTCTCCTCATATCGTTCATACCGTTCTTTATCCCGACTCATATATTCCAAGAAGGCATCCACCCGTTCCTGGTCAGACGTGGCATCCGGGAAGAACTCAAACAAGTTCACAATCTCTATGTAGTGATTCTGAAGGAGCAACTGCTTATCCTCGCCAAGCGGCGCAGCTCCGGAATGGATGAAATAAATGGAACGTGCACGACCGGCTGAAGGCAATGCCCCCTTGTCCAGGATGTCTTTCACCCAGTCTATCCATGCCATAAAGTTAGGGTCATCGCCCGAGAAACCTATCAGGCAAAAGGCTCCTTTGAGCAACGAGATTCTCATCAAGTTGACGAATGCCTCATGTTTCCGCGGATAATCGCGATAATCTTCTGCCGTAATGACATACTGCATGTGTCTATCCCCGTCAAACCCATACGGCACATGGGAGCCTGTACGCAGATTTCCATGCAGCTTATAAATATTCTTCCCGCCTTCCGTCAATGAAATCTGGTAAGAATCTGTAATCAGCTGATAAGTATCCGCACGACGCTCCTTATAAAAGCCAACCAGACTTTCTTGCCGGACAATTTCCTGCTCAATCACCTTTAGATTCTGCTGATACAGCCTGCCGGCATCATCCCACTCATCTTTTTTAAACGGAACCAATGCCAGCCCGCAATCCGCTATCAGCGACTCTATCGAGCGACAGACGGAAGCCAATTCTGTAGTGCATCCCGCCTCCAGTTTCCGTTCAAATTCACAATACAAACCCTTGTATTGCTCCAGGAGGAATTTATATCGATTCACTTCCTGCACCGCCTTTTCTTGCTTCTGCGACCATTCTTCCGCCACATCCACACCTGCCAGGATATCCAATGCATTGTCATAGTTGAACGTAAAGATGTGTTTCACCCCTAATCCCAGCAACTTCTTATGGCATCCCAAATAAAGCTTGTCGTCAATCAGGTTGTCACCCAGAAACAGGCCATATTCTCCGTTGCCGGATGACTTAAGATAGGGCATCCGCTTCTCGATATACAAATCCATCGCCTCATGGTAGCCTTTGCGGCGTACGTATTCCGAGGCGATTTCAAGATACCCTTTTTCGGCAATAATTCTTTGAACCTCCCGTTCCTGCAATTCTTTCTTCCCGCCTGCACACGCAGGATACAACTCTCCGACTAAGGGCTTGAGCAAATCTCCCCACAAAGGGAATTTGGTAGAAATATTTGTACTGAAACCAGCCCCTATAATAAAGGAGAGAGTTCCATCCTCAATATGTCTGTGAATGTGATCTAGCATCGTTGAATTCTGTTTAAAAATTTATTATTACACAAAAGTAAGGAAATAAATTCAACTAGCTAATAAAATCCGGTATATATAAAGAATTTCTCTTTACAGGAACATCGTCAGCAGCGGGATACTCAGCACGGAGAGCAAGGTGGTGAGGAAGGTGCCCTCGGCCATGATGACCTCCCCCTTCTGGTACTGGATGCAGAACAGGGTGCCGTACGAAGCCACGGGCATGGCGGCCAGCACCACGTTGATATTGGCGATGGTCTCGTCCACCTGACAGAGGCGGGAAAGGTAGAGAATCAGCAAGGGAACGAGCAGCAGACGCAGGGCCGCCATCAGGTAGATGGCCGTGTTGCCGAACATCCGGCGGATAGGCACCTGGGCGATGGAGGAGCCGATGATGAGCAGGGCGGCAGGTACGGTGACATTACCCAGCAGCACGAACGGGGTACTGATGACGCGGGGAGGCACCCATCCCGTCACCACAATCAGGATGGAGAGGTACGAGGCAATCATCGCCGGACAATAGAGCGTGCGCCAGTCGAAGCGCATCTTGCCCTCGCCGCCCGAGATGAAGAGGGTGCCGAACACGAAAATCAGCAGTGTGCTGGGGAAGTTGAGGATGCTGGCGTAGAACACCGCACTGGCGCCGAAGATGGAGGCCACGATGGGATAGCCGATGAAGCCCACGTTGCCGAAAGCCAGCATGAAACTGTAGATGCCACGGTCGGCCACCTTGACGGGCAGGTAGCGCGGAAGCAGGAAAGCCAGTCCAATCAGTACCACATAGGTAGCGAACCCCACCACGAGCAGCGGCAGAATCAGTCCCTTGTCCGGGAGCGTGTCGCCCATCACCGACGAAAGTATCAGACTGGGGCATGTCACGTTGATGACCAGTCCCGAAAGTTTGCGGTCGAAATCCGCATCCATCATTTTCTTCTTGCTCAAATAATAACCGACGATTACCAGGATGAACAGGATAATCATCTGCGTCACGATTGCATCCATTGTGTTGTGCTCTATCTTAAAAAACGGTGCAAAGATACGGATTATCGACATCGGGTATTCACCCGCACAAAAGTTTTTCATCACACGAAACAGGAAAATGCGTATCTTTACCCCACGAATTCAAAGCAAGCATACAAATGAACAGTCTTTTTCCAGATTTGTTTGACGAGGGGAAAACTCCGGAAGCACCTGCCGCCGCGCAGCCGACGCCGGAATACGACCTCACCGACCTTTTTGAACGGCTTTCCCACTCCCCGTTCCGAAGCCGGTTCCGCTTGAAACCGGCCGACATCGCCTACATCCGCGAGAAAGGAATGGATACCATCCGGCAACATGCCGCCGATTTCGTACGCAAGCGGCTGGCTCCGGCTGTCATCCCGAACGACGGAAAACAGACGCCCATGCGGGGGCATCCGGTCTTCATCGCCCAGCATGCCACGGGCTGCTGTTGCCGGGGATGCTTCGCCAAGTGGCATCATATTCCGGCAGGCCGCCCTCTCACACCCGAAGAGCAGCGCTATGCCGTGTCCGTACTGATGAAATGGATAGAACAATTTACCTAAAAACGATACCATCATGATCAAGATTTATGGAATGGACACCTGTCCCGACTGCACCTACGTGGAAGCACAAGTGAAAGGCAACGACCGATACGAAATCATCGACATCGGGCAGCACGTGAAGAACCTCAAGGCTTTCCTCAAGCTCCGCGACCACTCGCCCGCATTCGACGAAGCCAAGCACATCGGTGCGGCGGGCATCCCCTGCTTCGTGCTGGAAGACGGCACCGTGACCCTCTGCCCGGAAGATGCGGGTCTGCATTCACGCCCTATTGAAGAAGGCGCCACTTGTAACCTGGATGGAAGCGGTTGTTGAGATGGAAGCACTGAAACTCATTTTTCTGCACGGGTTCTTTGCCTCGGGGGCTTGCATCCCCGCCCAGGCACTGAAGGAATGTATGGCGGAAAAGGCCCTCGTCCTGACACCCGACCTGCCGCTGCATCCGCAGGAGGCCCTCGCCTTTATCCGCCGGCTGTGCGAACAGGAGCAGCCCGACCTGCTGGTGGGCAACAGCAACGGGGCGTTTCTGGCGCAAATCGTGGCTTCCGAAAACGGTCTCCCGGCCCTGCTCGGCAACCCGTATTTCGAGATGACCCGTTTTCTGGCCGAACGCCTCGGTCCCCACGCGTATAAATCCCCGCGGGCAGACGGCCGTGCACATTTTGTCATCGACCAGGCGCTGATAGACGAGTTTGCCGAGGTACAGCGCCACCAGTGGGACCATTGCACGCCGGAAGGCCGCGAACGCATCTGGGGCCTTTTCGGGGAGAACGACCACCTGGCGCACTACGAACCGCTCTTCCTCACGCACTACACCCATGCCTTCCACTTCCCCGGACAGCACACGCCCACGGCAGAAGAAGTACGGATGTATTATGTGCCGCTCATCGAGGAACTATGGAAAGCCCAGTCGCCGTCCAACCTCTGAAAACAAAAAAACCGGAAGAAGCACGTGCGAATATGTTCCGCCCGCCTCCTTCCGGATATATAAATCAAGATAAGAAGTTCAGCTACTTATGCAACGGATTCTTCCTCCTCTTCCTCCACCAGGTTGCGATAGATGACAGCATTGCATCCCAACCGGGCCACCATCAGCACGACAACCAGAATGAAAACCAGCAGAATGCCGATATGCGGAATCTTGAACAGAATCAACGCCAGAATGAGGAACAAGACATTCAATACAAATCCTACCCCAAAGATAGTCCACTTATAACCGTATGTAGCCCGGTTGCTGCGAATCATCGCTTCTCCCGGAGCCACCCCTTTGTCAAGCAGGATAAACAAAGCCAGCGACCATCCCAATGAGATAATCATGCCCGGAATAATGACGAAAAGCGAAGCCGGGAAAATGGCCATCCACATCATTCCCTTCAGGGTGAAATATTCCCCCATGTAGCGTCTGTACTTCGCATCGAAAATAAATAAAGGAGAAATGACTTTTCCCTTGCTGAGTTCAATGGGAATCGTACTCATGGCAATAGTCGTACCCACGTTCAGATACGGAATCCAAATGGTCACAAGCCACAAGACACTGGCCACCAATAAAGAAGCTAAATTTTTGATTCCGATAGCAATTCCTTCGGACAACACTCCCTGGAGTGTAATTCTTTGTGCATTCATAGTAATAAATAGATTAAAAAAAATTAATATGTCTTTCACCCAAATATATACATAAAAAGACAAAAAACAACGTTCCAGCCCACTTTACTTTTCAATTTTTACATATATTATCATTTCAGCGTCGTTTATATTCCGCTTCTCCCATCCTGAAAATCCATGACAAGGCCCTACCATGCAGGCTTAGGTGACAATTTATTTGGGCAGTAAGCAGAAGAAACGTAATTTTGCAGTCAGTATCGTCCTACTGAATTACAAACCTATGCAAATCTTACTTGCCCTCGACTCTTTCAAAGGCTGCCTCTCTTCGGAAGAGGTGGAAGCCGCTTTCTCGCATGCCCTGACTGCCCGCGGTGCAGAAGTACGTGCCCTCCCGATGTCCGACGGAGGCGAAGGCATGCTGCAAGCCTTTATCGCCGCCCTGCACGGGCAAATACAAGAAGTAGAAGTACACGACCCGCTGATGCGCCCCGTCACCGCCCGCTACGGCCTTGCGCCCGACGGAACCGCCGTCATCGAAACTGCACAAGCCTGCGGACTGACCCGGATGACCGCCGAAGAGCGTAACCCACTGGTGGCCACTACCTACGGAGTGGGTGAACTCGTAGCTCACGCCGCACGCCACGGATGCCGTCGCTTTATCATCGGACTGGGCGGAAGCGGCACGAGCGATGCCGGAAGAGGGATGCTTCAAGGGCTGACCGACTCTCTGGCGCCGGGCGGAACGATAGAACAGGTACTGCACGGGGCACTCTCCGGATGCCGCTTCATCCTGGCCAGTGACGTACGCAACCCGCTCTACGGAGCGGAAGGAGCGGCTCACGTGTTTGCCCCGCAGAAGGGAGCCACGCCGGAAATGGTGGAAGAGCTGGACCGCCGCGCCCGTCAGTTTGCCGAAGAATCGGCCCGTCGCATGGGCAGAGACGCTTCCTCCCAGCCGGGTGCCGGAGCCGCCGGGGGACTGGGGTACGCTTTCCTGCAATACCTTCAGGCCACCACGCAATCGGGTGCCGACCTCCTGCTCGACCTCTGCGATTTCGATGCCCTCCTTCCCCACACCGACCTGGTCCTCACCGGCGAAGGCCGTGCCGACCGTCAGACCCTCATGGGCAAGTTGCCAGAACGGGTGATGCGCCGCGCACAAACTCACCACGTCCCCACCTGGCTGGTGGCCGGACAAGCCCTCGATGCCGAACCGCTGCTCCAGGCCGGATTCAGTCGCGTGGACAGCCTCACGCCCGACGGCATGCCTCTTGAAGAAGCCATCCGTCCGGAAGTCGCCCGGGAGAATATTGGAAGGTGGGTGGAAAGGAACTTCCCACTTAACCAAGCAAATATCCCAACTGAGTAATGATCAATAGGAAAATAAACGACAAAATTTACACAGAATAAAATTACAACTCCGAGAGCAAAGCCAGTCCCTTTACCGTCAAAAGATACTTCTGACGGGGATGACGTGGCTTGTCGGGATACAGCAAAGTGACAAATCCCTCTTCCAAAGCAGGGAAAAGGTACAGACGGAGAAAATTATCCCTTCCCTTCAGCTGCAATTTCTCCATCATCATCTTTACGGACATCTGTTCCTTCCCAATCACTGCTACCAGACGCTCTATCTCCAGATTATCCGTATGCACCTTGTCCTGAGCTTGTCCTGAACTTGTCCTGTCTCCCTCGTTTCTGCCAGATTGGGCTGGGTTCTTCCATTCGCTGGAAGATTTGTTTCAAATGGCAGGAAAGTGCTTTTTTCACCTTCCTGGCACTTCCATTCATTTGCAACCCGCCGGTCACTTCTTTGCCGGAATCTCCGGCACATAGAGGAAGCTGTCATACTGACCGCCTGTGTAGATGCAGTGACGGCCCACGTTGTGCGTAGCCGGTGAAACCACCACCTCCTTCGGGTCCGCACATTCAGTTGCGTTGCCACCCAGCGTCTTTATCGCAGGCTGTTCGCCCGGCATGTAGGTGAATCCCTCCACCGGCACCGTAATCTTGGCCGATCCGAAAGGCAGCGTCGCATTCTCCGGTTCGTACGCTCCCACCGTCAGTTGCAGGATTTCTGCGAGGCAATCCACTCGATGAGGTCACATCCGTCCAGGGCATCCTCGTGTCCCCAGTACAGCAGGTTGCCCTCCGACATATACGCCCCGCGCTTGTCCGGATTCACCACGGCATATCCGTGCGCCACCCAGTACGCCGGGTCCGGTCCCTCGAACTTCTCCAGCCCCGAAGTCGCCGACTTGGCCACACCCGAACGCATCGGCACGTCGTCCAGCATCTGTCCACCCACCTCTTTGCCGTAAGGGCTCCAGGCCAGGATAGCCGGATACGCCTCGCCCGACACGGGACGGAACACATCGGTATAAATGGTCACCCCGTCGCGCAACTTCACGGGTACGTCTCTCTCCATCAGAATGTCGCAGGGCAGCGGGCGGGTACCCTCACGCCGTATGCTTCCTTTCTTCAGCACCAGCGTCTCCTGCTTGAATCCCGGATAACGCACCCGCGGCGCTTCCACCGGCAACGCTTTCCGAAGCGCGGCCTTCATTTCCTTTCCATTGACATCGTGCAGCACTATTTCCTGCTGAGCGGCTGCCTGCTCCGTACAGAGGGCCATGAGTGCGATGGCTCCTGCATAAATCCATTTTCCAGTCATAGTAATTCTGTTTTCGAGAGGTAAAGTTATAACAAAAGTGTAAATCGGACAAGGCTCTTTTGGGGGAGTTTTGTTTTCTCGGGAAATCTGAGTATCTTCACAAAATGAAAGCTAATTCTCAAAAACTATGAAACGATTGATTCTTTTCTGCGTCGGGATTCTCTGTTTCCTTCCCATGCAAATTCAGGCACGAAAATATTTCTGCGAGATTAAAGGAACTGAAAAAGTTCTTTCCAATGGATTAAAAATTGTCTTTGACTTCGGAGAAAGTTCAGTCTATTCTGCTTGGACCGGATTAAAAAGCAAACAAAAACTGGTAGATGAAAATGGCGAGGAAATCAAGTTTAACAGTATGGTCGACGCGGCAAACTACATGTCCGAAAAAGGCTGGAACTTCCAACAGGCATATACTTCCGTGTATGCTGACAATGTGATACAGCACTGGATTTTCTATAAAGAGGCTGATTCACAGGAAGAGGCAGGAAAAGGAATAATGACGAAGAAAAATTATAAGAAATTGCAGAAAAATCAAATCAATGAATAACCCCATCAAATACAAATATGCTTGGGATAACGACCGCCATATAGTTGAGATTTCCACTGTAAACAAACAGCTCAGAAACAATACCCAATATTATTGTATCTCATGTGGCAAAGAACTTATTCCCAGACTGGGAGATAAAAATCAACACCACTTTGCCCATAAAAGCAGTGATGATACTATTTCATGTAAAAATGAAACCTATCTGCACGAACTGGCTAAAATCAAGATTAAGGAGATATTTGATCGCAGTGATACTTTTATCATCAAACTCCATAAAAACATTATATGTTCCTCTGTAAAGACATGTGAATTTTCCCAGGGAGCAAAGACCTGTTGTGAGCAACAAGAAAAAATTGTAAATCTAAAATCATATTACGACACATGCACTATCGAGAAACAAATAGGAAATTTCAAGGCCGATATACTTTTAGAAAACAGTACCAGGCCCATTAAACCTCTCCTGCATATTCCGGAGCATACCCGTTCACATTCCGGTAGCCTATAAAGCATAAAAATAGCCTTTAAAAGCACAATTTTATA
>NZ_JAOQJI010000036.1:0-41633 GCF_025567125.1 Phocaeicola fibrisolvens
CAAATCCGTTCTCCCCAAAATTACTCATAACAAATTGAATCTCAATAATTTCAAAGAACTACTATGATTTTTTAGTGGACACTAATGACAGCAAATTCCAAATCATGAACCAACATTTGGAAAATGGCTTCCTTGCTGGTTGATTTATAGTTCTGCTTAGGAACTTCAATCAGTTTTGTAATCAAAGGAATATCACCAAACAGCAATACCCCATGATAGTAAGCATAAGCACGGTGGAAATAAGCACGGCCCAGATATTCGTCACGCAAAGTTGGATCCAAGCCTTCTACCTTATCCACATTGGAAATGATGGTATTTGCAAAAGTGACGCTGTTCCAGGTACGGTCCCAAAAACGTGACATAGCATTTTCATCACCTCCCCCTTTCATACCAGAAGTCGGAGTAATCTTGTTGGCAAAATCATCCTGCATATCGCCTGCATCTGTTTTGGCATACAGACCCAAATCAGTCATGAAATAAAGAGAAGCCATAGGAAGTACGTTTCCATTACCATCCATCAACATTTCTTTCAAGCCATAGTCACACATCGCCATAGCAGCCTGCAATCCTGATTCGGTTGTATAGGTATTTTCAGGATTATAGAATGACAGCGGGTCTTGCTTCAGGAAATCATCCGTACATCCAGTAGTAAGCAGCGCAGCTGAAGCCAGCACCATACATCCTTTTGTAAATAGTGTATTTAATGTTTTCATAATGTTTTTTCAGTAATTAGAGTGTTACGTTAATACCAAAGTTAAAGGAACGGGTAGCCAATCCGCCAGTTTCCGGATCGCCGTATTCCCAACCGTCAATCGTACAAACATTCTTGCAAGTGGCAGTTAAACGAATACGGTCTACCATAAACTTATGTGTCCATTTTTTCGGCAACGTATAACCGATAGTGATGTCATCCAAACGAACAAAGCTACGGTTATAAACTTTATCAACACCTCCAGCCAAGCCAGTGTTAGGTCCTGCAGCATTTAGACGACAGTAATCATTTGTCGGGTTATCTGGTGTCCAATACTCTCTGGCAGCTACGTTAAATCCGTTTGTTACCTGTGAACCTCCGTTTTCCTGATTCAACCAGTAGCCAGCACGGCTCTTGTGTCCCATGTATGAGTACAATGAAATAGAGAGTGTCAAATCTTTCCACAAAGTGAAGTCGTTGCGCATGTTCCAATAGATAGGAGGAGCTGTAGTACCTTGATATACTTTATCGTTATCGTTATATACCGGAATACGAGTTCCATCTTCCAAAATTTGGTCATCTTCTGTATAATGGTTTATAACCTTCGGGTCACCTGGTTTCTGTCCTACCAGTGCGGCAGCCTTGATGTCTTCCGGTGTGTTCTGCCATACACCATCTGTTTCATAATACCAAATGGTACCAATAGGCTGTCCAATAAACCATCCGTTAGATGTATCATCCTTTTCTACTCCGTTTTCATCATAGTCGTAGTAGATGTGGTTGATCTTGTTCTTATTAATAGAGAAACCTACAGAAGTATTCCAAGTAAAGTCCTTGTTCTGAATATTGGTAGAATTAAGTGCAATTTCAAAGCCTTGGTTCTGTACTTCACCCAAGTTAGCCATAATAGATCCAAATCCAGAGAAGCTCGGCAGACGCTGACTCATAATCATATCAGTGGTCTTCTTGAAATAATAATCCATGTTGGCTGTCAATCTTCCGTTAAAGAAAGAAAGGTCCAAACCAACGTTCCATGCTTTTGTCTTTTCCCATTCCAAGTTAGGAGCAGCCAGGCGGCTCATATAAAGCGGATTAACCACATTGGAATTACCATTCTGGTAGTACACCATGTTTCCTCCTGCCAAAGCCAAGTTAGCCAATGTAGAATATACATCACCGAATTCACGGTTACCGTTGGTACCCCATGACAAACGTAACTTACCCATATCGAACCAGTCGCGAGTGGCAGACATGAATTTTTCTTCAGAGAATACCCAGCTAACACCCACAGAACCGAAGTTACCCCATGGATTATTAGCACCAAAACCAGAATAACCATCACGACGGAAAGTTCCAGTTATCATATAACGGTCTTTCAATCCATAGAACAAACGACCAAGATAAGAAGCTGCCGTATAGTGTGTATCGTTGGTACTGAAACTACTCTGACTCTTGTTAGCACCCGATGTATAGTGGAAGCCCAAAGCGTCACTCGGAGTAATATTACGTGCATTGATATTATCACTCCAATAACGGTGCTCTTCTGCTTCCTGTACTAATGTAGCAGTAAAATGGTGATCGCCGAATGTCTTGTCCCATGTAATAGTGTTATTCAAGTTCCAGTCAAAATTCTTACTCCATCCGCGATTTACTCCTCGGCTAGATGCAGATGCATCAGGCAGATCGGCAGACATCCAATAACGGTCATAATACCACTGGTATCGAGGAGCAATATTAAATGAATAAGTGAAACCTGCCGGCAAAGTGATTTTGGCATTGAAAATTGTATTCAATACCGTATAGCCTTTTTCCAGGTCATAGTATTGACGGTCAAAATAGTAGTTATAACCACCATTAGAAGGCTTACCAGACATAGGATATTGTTCATAATTTCCATCCTCATCATACATAGAAGCGTATGGAGAGTTACGCAACATATTGGCATCCCAATAATTGCTTCCCAACGAAACCTGAATATCGCCGTCTGAACGATCCTGGAAGTTCACATTGGCACCTACTTCCAACCAATCTGTGATTTTCGCATTGATTTTCATGTTTGAACGGAATGCATTGTATTCATTCCCCTGTACGGCACCTTCATTGTTCACATACCCCAGTGAGAAGTAGTAGTTCACACGTTCAGTAGCACCTGAAATACTAGCATTATAATCTTGATTGAATCCGGTACGGAATGTGGCATCATTCCAATCGACCATACGTCCATTCAAGAAATTATCCATCATCATCGGAGCATTATTGAATTCCAAACGACGAGCAAACAGACTTAATACAGATTCACCTTCAGCAAGTCCAATACCACTTGTTCCAATATTAGTAGCCCAAGCGCTCTGCTCTTCTGGAGTCATAAGACGAGGATCATCATAATATCCCTGTGGATACAACAAGTTTCCATTTTCATCTTTTGCTTGATAATAGCCATACAAGTCATCTTCTCCCTGGCCATAGGTATAATACATTTTACGCCAATCCTGATGGAATTTAAGATATCCAGCAGCATCATAATAGTCGCGGTAATCAGATTTATTAACTACCGAAAGGTTTGCACTTACATTAATAACAGGTTTTCCTTCCTTACCTTTCTTTGTAGTAATGATAATAACACCCGCAGCAGCCTTGGCACCATAGATAGCCGCAGAAGAAGCATCTTTCAACACATCAATCTGTGCAATATCGTCCGGATTAATTTCAGAAAGCTCACCATAGAAAGGCATACCATCTAACACAATCATCGGACTGGCATTGGTTCCTAAAGAGTTCTGACCACGCAATTGGATAGAAGCATCTGAACCTTTCGCAGAAGCATCATAACCAATCTGCAAACCCGGTGTACCACGCAACACATCCTGCACTGAAGTCGGATTCTGGTCGGCAAGTTTGGTCGGATTAATCTGTACTACTGAACCAGTAAGGTCTTTCTTACGCATGGT
Source organism: Phocaeicola fibrisolvens (assembly GCF_025567125.1). Taxonomy (NCBI): domain Bacteria; kingdom Pseudomonadati; phylum Bacteroidota; class Bacteroidia; order Bacteroidales; family Bacteroidaceae; genus Phocaeicola; species Phocaeicola fibrisolvens. The sequence goes on from NZ_JAOQJI010000036.1 coordinate 3,640, forward strand.
ACCATAACCGACAACCACTACTTCTTGCAGCATTTCGGCATCGTCCTTCAATACGATGTTCAATTCTTTTGAAGAATCAATCTTAAACTCCTGAGTCTTGTAACCGATAAAAGAAACTTCGATTACAGCTCCTTTAGATACATTTAATGTAAACTTACCATCAATATCAGATATAGTACCTGTAGTTCCCCCTTTCACGGCAATACTGGCTCCAATTACAGGCTCTCCCATATTGTCCTTTACAATACCTGATACTTTCAAATTTGATTGTTGAGTAGCTTGAACTTCATTATTGCTTGCCATTGCAGCTAACGGATGGGTAGCAATAAATCCCGAACAAAGCAGCAAAGCGAATAATGCTTTCCGATTGTTTCTTACTAAATCTATCTTCATTGCTTTTCAAATTAATTAGATTTTACGAGGGCAAAATTATATTATATTAAGTAAGCAAAAGATAAAAAAATGAGCAAATGCATCATTTTTTTCGTCATTCTCTTCAACCGAGAAAATAAAAATAAGTCATTTATACAAATTTATACCTTATTGTAAAAAACCTACTCCTCTCCAACGAGACTACTCGACAAATGCCTTCAGGTCTTCCTTTAAGTCAAGGGGAAAATCCCTAGAGACTAATCCCAAAACGGCGTTGTATCTTCTATGTTTTCCCTGTAAGAGGCCTACGTTTCCCCCGTGGAAACCGTATGTTTCCCGTTCGAGAAACCAATGTTTTCCACATGAAAAATATAAAAATTTCTCCTGTTTTTTTCTCTCGTTTCCCCCACATTTATCCTTTTATTTTTCTGTCAAAACGCCTTCAACAGGTGATGTACACGTTCCAAATGATTGAAGATTTCTAATTTTTATTCTTAGACCCCATCGTAAAAATTCGTCATAACCTAGAAAAATTCGTCTGTTTTACTCGGATACACAGTATTTTTTCATCTACCCAGGTTACAATCACGGAGTTTATTGTACTTTTGTTTTAAAATCGTAATCCATGAAAAAGCAACTCTTCTTTCTTCTTTTTTTTATTTGCGAATGGTGTCTGTCTATACACGGTGAACCAGAATATACATTCAAGCGATTGACAATGACAGAGGGGATGGTCAGCAACTATATCGTAGATATTATCCAAGACAACCAAGGTAATATCTGGCTTGCTTCTGAATCCGGATTATGCAAATTCGACGGAATTAATTTTACCCCTTACAACTCAGAATATTCCGTACTTGGAAGCAATGCATTAAATGTATTATTCTACAATAAGGCCGACAATACCATCTGGATTGGCACACAACGCAACGGCATCAGTATCTTTAACTGTGAAACACAAACCTTCACCCCCTACGGTGTACCCGGTATGATAACCCAAGACATCACCGACCTAAGTGCAGCAGCTGATGGAGGAATATGGATTACGCATTATCATCTAGGAATAGATTATTACAGCAACCAGGACAAGACCATCACACATTACAAAGCCCAAGATATAAAAGGACTTTCAGGACACTTCTGGTGTGCAAAAGACGACGGGAACGGTCATCTTTATGTAGGACTTCAGGATGGTGGACTGGCAGTCATCGATATCAAACATCGAACCGCCAAAACTTATCAACATAATCCTGATGACCCCCATAGTATTCCCAACAACACCGTACGCTGTATCTTCATCAGCAAAGCAAATACGATATGGGTAGGCACAGGAGACGGACTGGCATTGTTCAATCCTCAGAAGGAACAGTTTATTTCCTTCCAGCACCAAAAAGGTAATCCTTATTCACTTCTATCTAATCAGGTAAATGACATTGGAGAAAGCTGGGATGGAAAACTATGGGTATGCACACAAATGGGAGGAGTCAGTATTCTTGACGTGAATGACAATGTGTTCACCACACCAGAAAACACACATTTCCAGAATATCCGAGTTACCAATAATCTGCATGGAGTTTCCTCTCCCAATGTCAAGAGTTTTCTACAGGATTCCTTTGGAAATATCTGGCTAGGAAATTACCGTGGAGGAGTAGACTTTCTAAGTTACAACCGTCCTGCTTTTCAGACGCTGGCATATAATATGCTGAAAGACGGATCTTTAACAGAGAAACAAGTCTGGGGACTTACAATTGATAACGAATCTCGCATCTGGATTGGAGGAGAAGATGAAGTGGCTTTATTTAACACAGACATGGAGCTACAAAAAATTCTTTCATTGGAAGGAAAAGCGAATCCTCATACACATGTATCTGTCATTTTCAAGGATAAAAAAGGTCTACTATGGCTAGGACTATACAAAGATGGAGTGCTTACATGCAACCCACAGTCCGGAGCAATCAACCGTATCCCCATGACAGGCAGAAACGTGGACGTCCGCTGCTTTTATGAAGACAATCACAAACTCTGGATTGGCACCCAAAACGGACTTTACGCATGGGAAAACGATAAAATCACAGAAGAAAAGGAAATCAATGCACAGTTGCCCGACCTCATGGTACATGGCATCCAGAAAGACCGGCAAGGGAAACTCTGGCTGGGTACCTTCGGCAAAGGACTGATTGTCTTTTCACCTGAAGGAAAACGAATCATGCGTTTTGACACTTCCAATGGCATGGCATCCAATGCCGTCAACTCATTATACATGGACAAGAAAGGCGGCTTGTGGGCTACTACCCGGGCAGGTATCGTACACATCAGTGATACCTCCAACCCCCAACTTGAAGTGCTTGGACAGGAACAAGGACTGATTGACGAAAACGTACGGGCTATCATGGAAGACAATAAAGGGGAAATCTGGATCAGCACCAATGCAGGCATTTCACAATGGAAAAGTGATGAAAAAAGATTCCTGAACTATACCTGGCACCAAGGTGTCCCCAGAGGAGATTTCATGGATGGCTCTGTATGCAAGGACAAAAATGGGAATTTATTCTTTGGCTCACAAAACGGAGTCTGCTATTTCAACCCGGAACGTATCGAAGAAAATGTACAGGTTGCTCCGGTCAGAATCACCGGTGTCACAAGCTACGGACATTCTGAAACCGACAGTCAAGGCTCCATTGCACCGATAATAAACGATGAGGTGAGATTATCCTATCAAAACAGTACTTTCACCCTCACCTTCAGCGTAATGGACTACACACAATGTCCACAAGTGGAATATGCCTACAACATGGAAGGCTTGGGGAAAACGTGGTTTGAAACAGGCAGTGAGAACCGGATTACGTTCCGTAACCTGCAACCCGGAGAATACACCTTTAAAGTCAAGGCGAAAATGCGGAACCAGCCATGGGGAGATGAATTCACATCCATCCATGTCGTCATCACTCCACCATTCTGGCTGACATGGTATGCCAAACTATGCTACCTGATTGTAGTCGCTGTCATCTTATTTGCCATCGTACGCTTCTACAAGCGTAAACTGGAACTGGAAAGCCGTCTGAACCTTGAGCATCACCAACATGAAAATGACCAGAAGCTCAATAATGAACGATTGCGCTTTTATACGAACATCACGCACGAACTACGTACCCCACTGACACTAATACTTGGTCCCTTAGAGGATCTGCTGGCCGACAAGACCTTGTCGGCACGACAAGCCAACAAAATCAGCCTTGTACGCGACAGCGCCAACCGGCTGCTGAACCTAATCAACCAGATTCTGGAATTCAGGAAAACGGAAACAGAAAACAGAAAGCTGAAAGTAGCCTACAACCACCTAGCTATACTCGTACAAGAAATCGGCATCAAATACAAAGAACTTAACCAAAATCCGAACGTGGACATTCAAATAAAAACAGACGGCGAGGAAGGTAAACTCTACTATGACAGGGAAATCATCACCATCATCATCGATAATCTAATGTCGAACGCTCTAAAATACACTCCTAAGGGGACAATTACGCTCGGCATTGGAAATTGTGAGGAAAATGGGGTGAAATACACCACCATCAGCGTGGAAGACACGGGACATGGAATCTCCAAGGAATCGCTCAATCACATCTTCGAGCGATATTATCAGGGACAAGGCAAATACCAAGCTTCCGGATCGGGTATCGGCCTGGCACTGGTCAAATCATTGGCCGATTTGCATCAGGCTACCATCGAAGTGGAAAGTGAAGTGGAAAAAGGAAGCCGCTTTACCCTGAAACTGCTGACGGAAAACACTTATCCCAATGCGGAACATCAGGTCATACAAGAAACAAGCAAGCATAAGAAAGAGGAATCGGCTAATGTACCGACAGCCGAATCGGAAGAAGGGAAACCGATTATTTTGGTGGTAGAAGATAACCGGGATATCCGGGAATACATACGCTGCTCTTTTAAAGAAATGTATGAGGTACTGACTGCTGCCGACGGAAAGGAAGGATGGGAAATAACCCAGAATCGGATACCGAACATCGTTATCAGCGACATCATGATGCCTGTAATGGATGGCATAGAACTGTGCCGCCACATCAAGGAGGATATGCGTACCAGCCATATTCCGGTCATCCTGCTCACGGCAAAAGATACGCTACAAGACAAAGAAGAAGGGTATGCCGCAGGAGCCGACTCATTCATCACCAAACCGTTCAGTGCCCGCTTGCTGAACAGCCGTATCAACAACATTCTGGAAAACCGACGTAAAATTGCGGGAGTCATTACCTCGATACCGGAAACGGAAAGCGAGCAGAAGCACATTGAAAATGAACGGAAAAACCTAAACAAACTGGACCAGGAGTTTCTGAACAAAGTGACGGCCATCATCGAAGAAAACCTGAGCATGGAAAAAATGGATGTGGCCTTTATCGCCGATAAAATGTGCATGAGCCATTCCACTCTTTACCGGAAAATCAAGGGCCTGATGGAGATGTCGGTCAATGAATTTGTCCGGAAAATCAAGATGAAAAAGGGGATGGAGCTCATCAACAGCGGCCAATACTCACTGGCTGAAGTATCCGACCTGACCGGATTCAGCAGTGTGGCCTATTTCCGTCAATGTTTCAAAGATGAATATGGCATGGCGCCTACGGAATATTTAAAACGGAAACAGAATTAACCTGTCCTCGTATCTAAACCATAAAAGCCTGCCGGAAACTTTTCCTGCAGGCTTTTATGGTTTTATTATGCAAAAAAGAATTATTGCTTATTATCAAAAAAATCAAGCGACCAACTGTCCATCCATTCCACATAAGGGACACCTTCCTCAAACTGAATGGGCAACCAAATGTAGCGAGCATCACTGGGATGCTTCGGACGCCAGATATCGGCCATGAAGATAAAAGCGTCTTTCTTTCCCAGAACCGGAAGCACATACGTACTCTGTCCGCCAAACGTAATTTCCGATTTCGGGCCCCGGCAGGGATTCGGATGCTTGGTCCACGGGCCTAAGATACTGGGAGCGGAAAACATGCGAGCCTCATTGGGTGCCCAGCCTGTACATCCGGAGGTAATCATCCAATACATGCCGTCTTTCTTAAACAGAGCCGGAGCTTCATTGTGGCCGGCAGGAGCCACCCGCACATACTTGCCAGTATGGCTCAGGAAATCCTCGCTCAGTTCTGCAATCTGTAACGTCAGATTGTCTTCCGAGGAGTAAATATGATAAGCCTTTCCGTCGTCATCGACAAACAACTGCATATCGCGTGCCATCTGCCCTCCCGCCAAATCGCGTTTTACGAACAGACCTTTGTCAATCGCCTGATACCAGGCCGGTGTCCACCATTCCTTGTATTTCTCCGCATCCAAGGTATCCAAAGCGGTACGCTGCGCGTCAGTCATGTCGAAAGGCAGTTTCCCCGCATTGATGCGTTCGGAACGGATATACTTGAACGGTCCTGTCGGAGTATCGGAAACGGCCACGGCCGAACGGGCTGCCGCATAACCTTTTCCTTTCAGTTCCAGATGAAACCACATAACAAACTTTTTGGTTTTCGGGTTATAAATCACTTTCGGACGTTCCATGATACAGCCCTGCACGATATCACTGTTCGCATCATCTTTTACCACCGGAAGTGCAACTCCTTCATTTTTCCAGTCCACCAGATTGGAAGAAGAATAACACATAATGCCTACCATCGCACTGTTGGTGGTATCCGATTTATTCTCTCCATACCAGTAATAGTTACCTTCATGATACAACACCCCTCCACCATGGGCATTGACGTGCACTCCTTGGTTATCGGGCCAAATTTCTCCACTCCGGATTTTCTTAGGATTTGCTGCCGTGCAGACCATTGTCCATAACAAGCAAAAACATCCCAAAAGGCAAAGTCTTTTCATTTTCATCTTTATCTATTTTTTGTTATTTATGGTTTGTATTCTTTTCCGACTTGCAACTTATCTCCAAATAAGTCCACTTCAAACAGATGAGGAACCCGGATATACACTCCTTTCATCTCCTTATAGCTATACACAGAAATCAGCCATTATCTTTTGGCCGTGTGAACCACCTTATACGGACCTACTCAAAGTTTCAGGTTCTTATTTTTCCATAACATTCCTCCAGTACCCGTCATATAATACATGCGACCAGATTGATTAGCCAAGATACAGAAATCGCTTAACCAGATGGAATCCAACGGAACGGTCTTTACTTCCTTCATTTTCTATACCCTTAAAGGAGAGGCTATATTGCAAACCCCACACAATAACCCAGCAAAATAAAAAATATACCTATGCTTGTCTCTTATAAAATCCACATAATTATTGGGTTAACAAATAAATGATTGATCCTGGCATATATGGGAATAGCGACGAAACTCTTACGACAAGGAACAGACACGAAACTCGCGCACCATTCCAGAGATTCGCCGCCATTTCACAATTTACTCACAGCCCCCAATCTCTTAAAACAAATCCCACGTACGGATTTCGTCTTTCCATTGATGATCTTTCGGGAACGGTTTTTCACCCCATGCCCGCACGCTGGTCCATTCCTGAGGTGCATCGGTCCAGAAAGGATGGGAAGCTGGAAGTCCCAATGGCAGGAAAGCCAGAGAAGTCATATACAAGCTTCCGTTGTTGGTGTACCAGTCGGCTACATTCGGCTGGCGACCAGTAAAACCGATGGTCAGGAAACCACCTTCATTAAAATTATGACCAGTAGCAAACATACGCTTCATCACGGCAGTCAAAGCACAACGTACCTGCGCCCCTGTCACCCCTGCCGGGAGTTCCTGATACCAAGCCATCAGGGCCAATGGCTGCATGGTAGCCATACGGTACGGGATGGAACGACCGAATACGGGGAAAGTTCCCTCCGGTGAAATGAAACGTTCCAATATCAGACTGTATTTCTGGGCACGCTTCAACGCGCGGTCATAATATTTTCCGTAGTCAATCCGGCTGCGCACTTTGGCATCCTTCATGGCCTGGAGCGTCTCCAGGTACATAGGATGGAACACGTAACTGCTGTAATAATCAAATGCAAAAGATGGACCGTCTGAGTACCATCCGTCGCCGGTGTACCACTCTTCCACTTTACGGATGGCAGAATTTACCCGATATTCATCAAACGGTGCCCCCGCCTTAGCCAGGAAACTTTCAATGGTAGACGAGAAAAGCAGCCAATTGGTATAAGGAGGGTCGATGCGACGCAGCTGCTGGAATTCCTCGATATAGCGTTTCTTAGTGGTTTCATCCAATGGCATCCACAGCTGGTCGTAGGCACGGAGGAAACTTTCGGCCACATACGCACCGTCGACCAGCGTCTGTCCTTCCTGACGCCACAGCAGATAATCCGGACTCTGCGGGTCCACGGCGTTGGCGTAACTCTTCAACGCCCATTCACGCAGTTCCTTGCGCATCTTGCCTTCTTCCGTATTGTCATCCGGCAACGTGAGCCAAGGAGCGATACCGGCCATCAGGCGTCCGAAGGTTTCCATGTAAGCCACTTTTTTGTTGCGTCCGTCCCAAGTAGGGCTGACTTCCAGCTGCATGTTCTTCTGCAATTCTCCTTTGGCCATGTTGCGCAATACCGGAGCCGCCATCTGGTAAGCCAACTTGCACCAGTAGACACGGTCTGCAGCCTGAGGAGCTTCCAGATAACGTACATATTCACAGGCTGCCAGCAAAAATGCTCCCACCCCGAAATTTGCCGTAGAGTTGGCGTTAATCACTTGTCCGGGAATGGCTTTTTCGCCAATCGGCTGCACATAGCCCACCGTACCATCTTTCTGAAGTGCTCTCTTTGACAAATAGCTCCATGCCTTCTCCACTACCGGCATGTATGTATCTTTTCCTAAATACCCATTGTTGATTCCCCATAAAAATCCGTATGTGAACAGCGCCGTACCACTGGTTTCCGGTCCTGGGGCAAAATCCGGATCCATCATGCTGCGGGTCCAATAGCCTTCCGGCTGCTGAATGGCGGCTACGGCCTTCGCCATTTTCTGAAACTTCTCCACAAAGAACGAATGATGCTTGTATTCTTCCGGCATATCTTTCAACACCTTAGCCAGTCCGGCCAGCACCCAGGCATCTCCTCTGGCCCAGAAATCTTTCTTTCCGCTGGCTGTTTTATGCTTCGGATAGATGTATTTCGCATCGCGGTAATACAAGTTTTCGTCCTTGTCGAACATGATGCTGTCAGAGTATTGCAGATACGCATACAATTTATCCAAGTACAGCGTATTGTGCGTCACCTTATACAGTTTGGTCATCACCGGCATGGCCATGTAGAGCGCATCGCTCCACCACCAGTAATCGTTCTGTGAGGTACTCATCTGATATTCCATTACCTCACGGGCACGGCGGATTTTCCAATCCTCCGGAGCCAGGTTGTATAAATCCACATACGTCTGGAAGCAAATCTGATAATCGCCAAAAAGTACATATTCATCCGATTCTCCGTAGGAGTATTTCCATTCCGAACGGTTGTCACTCTTGGCTCCTTTCCACTGATTGTAGTTTGCCCATGTTTCCGAATAGGTGCGGTACGTCTCGTTTCCAGTCAGGAAATAAGCTTCCATGTTTCCCGTGTGATACACGGCATTGTCCCAGAACGAACGTACTTCCGGTGAATTTTCGGCCTGCCAGTGCTGGTTCACCTTGTCAATCATCTTGCGGACCTGACCCGCTTCGGAGTCCTTGGCACCCGCCGATCCTGACCATATACCCAACGCACAAGCCAATAAAAATTTACATACTTGTTTCATAGTTTTATTTTGAGATTAATTTACTTCCAATACATATACCGGGGTAGCAGCTGAATCCTTCACTTTTTCACCGTCTCCCTGATGGGTTTCCTGCACAAACACATGCAGTCTTTTCTGTGTTTTCCACAATTCCGTGTCACAACTGGGTTCCCAGGCATCCACAGAAAAATCGGTCAGGTCTTTCACCTGCCATTCTCCCGACTTCACATTCTCCGTATAAGCCACTGAAACCTTGCTTCCCCGCTCCGCATCGCGGAACACGAAATAAGCCTTTCCTTTATCCACCGCAATGCGCGGACGCGAAATCGGAATCATCTTTGTTCCCCCGCCTTTCAAGGTAAATCCTTGTGACCGGTTCATTATCTGACGGTTCTGCCAGCCTTTGCCATCGTTCCACACGAGTCGGTACTGCGGCACCTCACTGTCTGCATCCCTCCAATAAGTCACGATATAAGGATGTCCTTCCGCATCGGTACTCATACTGGTCTGGTTAATCAGCTCACTGTTCTGCGGAATGTAACAAGCATATTCCGCATTGTCTTTCCGGATAGGAAGCGTATATTTTTCGCCGGTCGACTTATACCACGTTTTCCCTTCATCGGGAGAATATGCATAGCAAAGGTCATGGTTGGTTTCCACCATCCACGTTTCACGCCACACCCACGACAGATGAATCACTCCGGCCTCATCCATATACAGCTGCCAATACGCATTCCGCTGGTTTTCCCCGTCAATCAGGATATCCTGCACACGCGACCACTTGCGGCTCTTCAAGTCATAACGGTTCAACACCAGATTTCCCCGTCCGGAAGCTCCCGAACGATAGGCAAACAGCAAATCGCCGCTGGGCATCCGATAGAATTCCGGATAAGTCACATCATCCTCGTCCTTCCCGGTCATCGGCTCTTTTTCTCCCAAGGTCAGTGCTCCGGGAGCCGTACTCCGACAATAATTCAATTTGTGCCCATGGTGGTCAAAAGAAAGATGCAGATAGCCGTCTCCGTCTACCATCATGCTGATGACATTGTGTGCGTCGGCCACGTTTCCTTTATACTGGCTACGATGCAACGTCCAGTTCTCCATACCCAAAGCACGTTTACCTACCACCAAATAACCGTCCGCATCATAATAAGATATGTATTGCGTACCCTTGTCCGTCACCAGCGGGCTGTTCCGGAATACGGTCGTATTGACTGAAGTCGAGCTATATCCGTCACCCACCTTTACCAAACGTTGTGCGGCAAGAGTTCCCAAAAAGAAAATGCCTATCAAACATAAAAAAATGCGCTTCATAGTTTACATATTAAGTACAGTTACAAAAATAGGCTTTTCGCATCAAAAGAAGGGATAAAAATTTCGTCAAGGAAAGAAGAAAAACAAGCAAGTGACAATATTATCCATTTTTTGGACGAATTATTCTATCTCTCCGCATGCTATTTTTCAGAATAGACAAAAAGTCCACATTCAAGAGATTTCCCTCTCAAACATGGACTTTTATTAAAATAAATGACTTTTTATTACAAACTGGCTGGAAGCTCGCTCAACTTCATGCTGTTAGAGCCTTTTACCAAGATACAACATCCTTGCAAGGGATGAGCTGCCAGCAGAGCTTCCACTTCCTTCACATCTTTATAATGCTCGAAGGAAGAGGCAGTACCTCCAAATTCCGGACCAACCAACATCACCCGTTCAAATCCGCATTCTTTCAGGAAATCAACCACCTTCTGGTGTTCCTCGTGACTTCCTTCTCCGAGTTCCTTCATGTCACCCAAAATTGCTACCTTGTGCGCCGCCTCCATCTGACGGAAGTTTTCCAACGCCGCCATCATACTGGTGGGATTGGCATTGTATGCATCCACAATCAAGGTATTGGAAGCGGTATGTACCAGCTGCGAGCGATTGTTCTGCGGCACATACGAAGACAGTGCGTGACAGATTTTTGTATCCTCCACTCCGAAATAACGACCAATGGCTACAGCCGCCAAGGCATTGTCCAAGTTATAGGCCCCTATCAGATGCGTCTGTACATCATGGGAGATTCCTTCGGCTGTCCAGCTGAAATGCAGGAACGGCGAACAAGCTACCACTTTTCCCGTCACATCCAGTCCCGGAGTCTGTCCGTAACGGACGCAGGTCAAGCCGGCAGCAATCTTGTTCAGATAAGGATTCTCGTTCTGGATGAAGATGGTAGCATTTCCCTTTTCCCGCAAGAAATCATACAATTCTCCTTTGGTGCGAATGACTCCTTCGAAAGAGCCGAATCCCTGAAGATGGGCCTTCCCCACATTGGTAATGATCCCGTAGTCCGGCTCGGCAATGTGAACCAAGGTCTTGATTTCTCCCGGATGATTAGCCCCCATTTCGATGACCGCCATCTCATGCTCCGGCTTCAGGCGCAACAGTGTCAACGGCACTCCGATATGGTTGTTGAAGTTTCCTTGCGTGTAAAGCACCTTAAACTTCTCGCCCAGCACGGTTGCAATCAGTTCTTTCGTGGTGGTTTTTCCGTTCGTACCGGTCACCCCAATCATGCGGGTACCCAACCGACGGCGGTGATAGTTGGCCAGCTTCTGTAAGGTCTCCAGACAGTTGTCCACCAGAATAATCCGTGGATTCTCGGGAGAAGCATACTGCGGTTCATCCACCACTGCATAGCGGCAACCCTGTGCCAACGACTGAGCGGCAAAGGCATTCCCATTGAATGTTTCTCCTTTCAGGGCCAGAAACATAGAACCCTCCGGACAATGGCGGCTGTCGGTCGTCAGTCCGTTACATTCCGTAAAGCGGTTATATAGTTCCTCTATTTCCATATTCTTATTGCTCTGCGAAGCGTTTTGCCTGCTCTTCAATCAGTGCGGCATCGTCAAAATAGTTGATTTTCATGGCACGGCGCACCTCGTCCAACGTCTGTGCAGCTGCCTCACGGGCTACTTCACAACCTTTCTTCAGCATGTCGTAGACAGCCGGAATGTCCTTTTCAAATACCTTACGACGCTCACGAATCGGTTCCAATTCTTCCTGCATTACGGCAGCAAGGAACTTCTTCACCTTCATATCACCTAGTCCACCACGAGTGTAATGAGCCTTCAATTCATCCAAGCTGGCATATTCCGGCAAATAACGGCCAAAGTGTTCCGGACGGCAGAAGGCATCCAAATACGTGAATACACAGTTGCCTTCCAGCTTACCCGGGTCGCTCACCTTGATGTGAGTGGGGTCGGTGTACATGCTCTTCACCTTCTTTGCCACTTCGTCTGCTGAATCCGACAAATAGATGCAGTTGCCCAACGACTTGCTCATCTTGGCCTTACCGTCCGTTCCCGGCAAACGCAGACAAGCGGCATTGTCTGGCAACAAAATATCGGGTTCCACAAGCGTTTCTCCATAGATATGATTGAAACGACGCACAATTTCACGCGTCTGTTCAATCATCGGTTCCTGATCTTCTCCCACCGGTACGGTAGTCGCCTTGAAGGCGGTGATGTCGGCAGCCTGACTAATGGGATAAGTAAAGAAGCCCACCGGAATGCTCGTTTCAAAATTACGCATCTGGATTTCGGTCTTCACTGTCGGATTACGCTGCAAGCGGGATACCGTGACCAAGTCCATGTAATAGAACGTCAATTCACACAGTTCCGGAATCTGCGACTGGATAAAAATAGTAGACTTTGCCGGATCAAGTCCCACAGACAAATAGTCCAATGCCACTTCAATCACGTTCTGACGCACCTTTTCCGGATTGTCAATGTTGTCGGTCAACGCCTGTCCGTCGGCCTCGAACACAAAGATTTTGTCGTAAAGTCCTGAATTCTGCAATTCCACACGTCGGCGCAACGAACCCACGTAGTGGCCGATATGTAATTTACCGGTAGGGCGATCACCGGTTAAAATAATCTTTTCTTTTTTCATACTACAAGCTATTGTTTCTACTTTCTAAATTGCAGCAAAGATATATAAATCCTTTGTTTTCTTCAAAATAAATCGTTTCTTTGCAAGTAGTCCCAAACGACAAAAACAGCCGCCGGACGCAAACAACCTTTGAGAAAAACACCAATTTATCTATAACCATGAAGAAAGAATTGAAAAAAGTCCTGGTTCTCGGATCAGGCGCACTGAAAATCGGACAAGCCGGAGAGTTCGACTATTCAGGTTCGCAGGCCTTGAAAGCATTGCGCGAAGAAGGTATCCGCTCCGTCCTTATCAATCCCAATATTGCCACCATCCAGACTTCGGAAGGCATTGCCGACCAAGTCTACTTCCTGCCCGTGACTCCGTATTTCGTAACTGAAATCATCAAGAAGGAACGTCCGGACGGTATTCTGCTGGCTTTCGGCGGACAGACAGCCCTGAACTGCGGTACGGAACTTTTCCAAAAAGGTGTGCTGAAAGAATATGGTGTGGAAGTGCTGGGCACTTCAGTGGATGCCATCATGTACACGGAAGACCGCGACCTGTTTGTCAAGAAACTCAACGAAGTACCCCTCAAGACTCCTGTCAGCCGGGCAGTGGAAAACATGCGGGATGCACTCGAAGCCGCACGGTCTATCGGCTATCCGGTCATGATCCGTTCGGCTTATGCGCTGGGAGGTCTGGGAAGCGGTATCTGCCCCGATGAGGAAAAATTCATCGAACTGGCTGAAAGTGCCTTCACCTTCTCTCCGCAGATTCTGGTGGAAGAATCCCTGAAAGGCTGGAAAGAAATCGAGTTCGAGGTCATCCGCGATGCCAACGACCATTGTTTTACCGTGGCCAGCATGGAAAACTTCGACCCGCTGGGCATCCATACCGGAGAATCCATCGTGGTGGCGCCTACCTGCTCACTGACCGAAGAACAGGTCAGCATGCTGCAAGATTTGTCGAAGCAATGTATCCGCCATCTGAACATTGTGGGAGAATGCAACATCCAGTATGCGTTCCACGCCGAAACCAACGACTACCGTATCATTGAGGTAAATGCCCGCCTGAGCCGTTCATCGGCACTGGCTTCCAAGGCCACCGGTTATCCGCTGGCTTTCGTGGCCGCCAAGATTGCGCTGGGCTATACATTGGATGAAATCGGTGAGATGGGCACCCCGAACTCAGCCTATGTGGCTCCGCAACTGGATTACCTGATTTGCAAGATTCCGCGCTGGGACCTCAACAAGTTTGCCGGCGTATCCCACCGCATCGGCTCCAGCATGAAGTCGGTGGGCGAAATCATGTCCATCGGACGGACGTTTGAAGAGATTATCCAGAAAGGACTGCGTATGATTGGTCAGGGCATGCACGGCTTCGTAGGCAATGACCATACCCGCTTCACGAACCTGGACGATGAACTGGCCAATCCGACCGACCTGCGTATCTTTGCCATCGCACAGGCGCTGGAAGAAGGTTATTCCATCGAGCGCATCTACGAACTGACCAAGATTGACCCGTGGTTCATCGGCAAGCTGAAAAACATTGTCGACTACAAACATAAGCTGTCTGAATATAACTCACTTGAAGAACTTCCGACCGAGGTGCTCCGTCAGGCCAAGGTGATGGGCTTCTCCGATTTCCAGATTGCCCGCTTCGTACTGAAACCCACGCAGGGAAATATGGAGAAAGAGAACCTGCAAGTACGTGCCTACCGCAAGAAGCTGGGTATCCTGCCGGCAGTGAAACGCATCAACACGGTGGCTTCCGAACATCCGGAACTGACCAACTACCTATATATGACGTATGCCGTGGAAGGACACGATGTCAATTATTACAAGAACGAGAAATCGGTCATCGTCCTCGGTTCAGGTGCCTACCGCATCGGCTCGTCCGTGGAATTCGACTGGTGCTCGGTGAATGCCATCCAAACCGCCCGCAAGCTGGGATACAAATCCATCATGATCAACTACAATCCGGAAACGGTGTCTACCGACTACGACGTATGCGACCGTCTGTATTTTGATGAACTTTCCTTCGAACGGGTACTTGATGTCATCGACCTAGAACAGCCGCGCGGTGTCATCGTCTCCGTAGGCGGACAGATTCCGAACAACCTGGCCATGAAACTATATCGCCAGTCAGTACCGGTACTCGGTACCTCTCCGATTTCCATCGACCGGGCGGAAAACCGCAACAAGTTCTCGGCTATGCTCGACCAGTTGGGTATCGACCAACCAGCCTGGCAGGAACTGACCAGTTTGGACGATGTGAAAGAGTTCGTGAAGAAAGTGGGATATCCGGTATTGGTTCGTCCGTCATACGTGCTCTCTGGAGCGGCCATGAACGTATGCTACGACCAGGAGGAACTGGAACGCTTCCTGCAAATGGCCAGTGAGGTGTCCAAGGAATATCCGGTGGTCGTATCGCAGTTCATGCAGGAAACCAAGGAAATCGAGTTCGATGCCGTAGCACAGAACGGAGAGATTGTGGAATACGCCATATCGGAACACATCGAATATGCCGGCGTGCATTCCGGCGACGCGACCCTGGTATTCCCCGCACAGCACATTTATTTTGCGACGGCCCGCCAAATTAAGAAAATCAGCCGCAAGATTGCCAAGGAACTCAACATTTCGGGTCCGTTCAACATCCAGTACCTGGCCAAGAACAATGACGTGAAAGTGATTGAATGTAACCTGCGTGCTTCCCGCAGCTTCCCGTTCGTATCGAAGGTGTTGAAACGCAACTTCATCGAAACGGCCACCCGCATCATGCTCGATGCCCCGTACGTGCGTCCCGACAAACTGGCGTTCGATATCGACTGGATTGGAGTCAAGGCCTCCCAGTTCTCGTTCGCCCGTCTGCAGAATGCCGACCCGGTACTGGGTGTCGACATGTCGTCTACGGGAGAAGTAGGCTGTCTGGGCGACGACTTTGACGAAGCCTTGCTGAACGCCCTGATTGCGACAGGCTACAAGATTCCGAAGAAATCGGTGCTCTTCTCTTCCGGCGCCACCAAATCGAAAGTGGACCTGCTGGATGCCAGCCACATGCTGCACCAGAAAGGATACGACATCTATGCCACTGCCGGCACGGCTGCCTTCCTGAACTCGCACGGCATTCCGACCACGCCGGTGTTCTGGCCCGATGAACGTCCGCACGCCGAAAACAACGTGATGAAGATGATTGCGGAACACAAATTCGAACTGATTGTGAACATCCCGAAGAACCATACCAAACGGGAACTCACCAACGGATACCGCATCCGCCGCGGGGCCATCGACCACAACATTCCGCTGATTACCAACGCCCGTCTAGCCAAGGCATTCATCGAGGCTTTCTGCCATCTGAAGCAGGAAGACATCCAGATAAAGAGCTGGCAGGAATACAAATGAAAAGTGTAGACTTTTGACGTCTTTTGAAGATTTTCTGAAGACTTTTGACGACCTAAAAAAACGTCAAAGCGTTCGAACAAAAACGCTTTGACGTTCTATAAAACGCTTCGACGTTTGAAGCAAAACGCTTCGGCGTTTCAGGTAAAACGAACTTACGTTTTCCTCCAAACGCAAAGGCGTTTTTTCAATACCTTTTTTTACTTATTTCAGAGCCGTTTCAATGGCTTTCATCAGCTCCTCAAATTCAGCTTTCGTATAGCCGACAGAAGCCCGAATCAACTTGCCGTCCTTTCCGAACAGATAGGCACGGGGAATACTTTGGTCGGCAAACAGAGAGAACACTTCCCGCTTCGGGTCCGGATAGAGCGGAAAGGTAAACTTTTTCCGTTCGTTGTATTTCTTCAACTCGGCATCGGTATGTTCCCGCCCGATAACCAGCAGCTTGAAATCCTTGCAATCCTTGTATTTCGGCCACAAGGTTTTCTGCACTTCTGCCAGTTCCAGCTGGCAAGGGCCGCACCACGTAGCAAACAGACTCACCAATACCACCTTACCTTTCAAGTCGGCCGGGGTCACTTTCCCATACACTTCCGAACTGAGGGTGATGGCTGGCATCGCATCTCCCACTTTGATTTTTTCTTTTCCCGCATCCTGTGCAGAGGCTGCCAGCACCCCCATCCAAATCAGGCACAGAAGGCTCCAGATTCGTACGCTTTTCATTGTCTTTTTCCTTTTTGTAAATGTTAAATCCTGACAAAGATACCGTAAACCGATGGAAAATCCGCCGGGGAGCCTATCTTTGTAAAGAGTTTTAACGAAAAAACAAGCCTGCAATATGATGACCTTCATTTCGTGTGCCAAAACCATGACGGCACGCACCAAGATAAAATTCCCCGAAACCACTGTGCCTCATTTTCAGAAGGAAGCCCGGGAAAATGCCTTGTACATGAACCAGTTCACTGCTGAGGAACTGGGCCGGATGCTGAAAGTGAATGCCAAGCTAGCCGCAGAGAACCGCCTGCGTTACCAGGATTTTCTTTCACCGGACACTCCGTCTCTCCCGGCACTGCTAGCCTACACGGGTATGGTGTTCAAACGCATCCATCCAGCCGACTTTACCACGGAAGATTTCCAGTTTGCCCAGCAGCACCTGCTCATTACCTCTTTCTTATATGGCCTGCTGCGTCCGCTGGATGCCATCAGGAACTACCGGATGGAGGGGAATGTCCGCCTGCCGGAACACCAGCACCAGACGCAGTTCGACTATTGGAAACCGATTCTGACCGACTACTTCATTGAAGCCGTCCGTCGGCAAGGAGGTATCCTGGTCAATCTGGCCAGTAGCGAAATGAAAGACCTGTTCCATTGGGAAAAGGTATGCCGGGAAGTCCAGGTCATTACTCCCGAATTCTATACCCTGAAGAACGGGAAACCCACCACCGTGGTAGTCTATGCCAAGATGTGCCGCGGCGAAATGACCCGCTTCATCCTGAAAAATCGGATTGAACAGCCGGAACAGCTGAAAGCCTTTGAATGGGAAGGTTTTTCCTACGATGCGGCCTCCAGCGATGCACAGACACTCCGCTTCCTGCTGAAATAGGAATGAAAAAACGGCAACACAGACGACACATCTTCGTAAACACAACTTCATCAGATTGCTTTCACCCTGTAACGGGAAGTCTGCAACTTTGCAGCAGAAAAAAGCAAACGATACATGAACAGAACAAGAAGATGGATTCACGCAGCGCTTTTTACCTCACTGATTACTGCCAAAGTGTTTGCCGTAGAGGTAAATGTCAATATCAAGGGCTGCATTACAGACCAGAAATCAAAAGAGCCGCTGATTGGTGCCACGGTACAGATTGTAGGGAGCAGCATCGGAGCCGTGACCGACATGGACGGAAATTTCCAGCTTTCAGGAGTGGAAGATGGCATCTACGACATCGAGATTAAATATGTAGGCTACAAGACTGCCATCAAAAGACAGGTCAAGATTGAAAACAATAAAATCACTACGCTCGATTTCGAAATGGTGACCGATGAGCACCTGTTGTCGGATGTGGTAGTGGTAGCCAAGGCCAACCGCGAATCTGAAAGCGTGACCCTGCTGGAACAAAAACGGTCGGTTGTGGCCGTTCAGGCAGTCGGCGCCAAAGAACTGGCACGAAAAGGTGTCAGCGACGCACAGGCTGCCGTGACCAAGATATCGGGTATCTCTAAACAGGAGGGAGTGAAAAATGTCTTTGTCCGCGGATTGGGCGACCGTTACAACCTCACCACTCTCAACCGCTATCCCATTCCGTCGGAAGACCCTGAATACAAGAATATTGCCCTCGACTTTTTCTCCACCGACGTCATCCAGTCGGTGGAAGTGAACAAGGCTTTTTATGGCAACACCTCTGCCGATGCATCAGGAGCCAACATCAACATCACGTCGAAGGAACTGACGGGAGACGCCACACTGGATTTCAGCCTGTCGGGAGGTGTCAATACCCAGGCGCTGTCGGGCGACCTGCTGCAAGCCAGCGGAAACAACCTGTTCGGATTTGCCAATACTACCCAGCCGGGAGAGGATTTGAAGAGCTACCGCTTTAAAAATGCCATCGACCCTTCTCAAAAGAATATCCCCATCAACCAGGACTACAGCCTGTCGGGTGGAAAACAGTTTCGTATCCACGGCAACCCGCTCTCCTTCTTCATCGTGGCCAGCCACCACAAAAACTTCTCCTACTACGACGAGGAAGTGCGAAATACTATCACCAGCGGCGATTTGTCGCAAGATATGAACGGCGAAATCTCCCGCATCGAGACCAGTCAGCTGGCCATGGCCAACCTGAGTTACACCCACAACCAGAAGCATCACCTGTCCTACAACTTCATGATGGTGCATGCCTCCAATTCCTCTGTGGGCGATTACCTCGGCATGGATGCCGACTATCAGTCGTCGGACACATACGAGGGATTCATGCGCCGTCAGCAGACCAACGACAACCTGCTGTTTGTGAACCAGCTTCACACGCAATGGGACTTGGGCAAGAATTTCCTGCTGGATGCCGGACTTTCTTACAACACGATTCAAGGAAACGAACCCGACAGAAGAATCAACAACCTGGTAAAAACCGACAAGGGTTATGTACCGATGAAAGGTACGGGCGTGCAACAGCGTTATTTCTCTGAATTGCAGGAAAACGACCTGAATCTCCGGGCCGGACTGACCTATAAGCTCCACGACGGGTATGGGGATTTGTCGAACATTCAACTGGGCTACATGGGCCGGATAGTAGATGACAACTTCGAAGCTACGGAATACGACATGTCTGTTGTCAAGCAGTCGGTTTTCGACCTGGCACACATTTCCTTCGGGGATTTCTACAACCAGGAGAACCTGGACAACGGCATGTTCCAGCTAGACCGCAACGTGGATGAATACGGTGTCCGGAAGAATATCCACTCGGCCTATGCGGAAGCCACTTATCAGTTCACCTCGCGCTTCATTGCCAACCTCGGACTGAAATACGACGATGTCAATATCCGCGTGAACTACAACGTGAACCGTGGAGGGACCAAAGGAGAGAATACCATCGACAAATCTTATTTCCTCCCCAGCCTCAACCTGCGCTATAATTTCAACGACAAGCATGCGCTCCGCCTGGCTGCCAGCAAGACTTACACCCTGCCGCAGGCCAAAGAAATTTCCCCGTTCCGTTATACCAGTGTCAGTTTCAACAGCCAGGGTAACCCGGACTTGAAGCCTTCGGACAACTACAACGTAGACTTGAAGTGGGATTTCTATATCTCTCCGAGCGAGCTGTTTTCCGTCACCGGATTCTACAAATACATCCAGAACCCGATTTCACGCATCGAGATTGCCAGTGCCGGAGGCTTCCTCTCTTATGAGAACATTGCGAACCACGCTACCGTGGCCGGAGTGGAAATGGAATTCCGAAAGGACTTGTTCAACCGCAACCTGCAGGGCAACGGGGTCAGCAAACTCAGCCTGGGCATTAACGGGGCCTATACGTACACCTACGCCAAAGTGCCCCTGGCCACCGACCCCACCGGTTCACAACTGGAAGGAGCCGCACCCTGGATCTTCAATGCAGACCTGAGCCATCTGTTCCGGAAAGGGCAGAAGAGTTTTACCAATACGCTGGTGGTGAACTATTTCAGCGACCGTATCCATACCATCGGCACGGAGGGATATCAGGACATCGTGGAAAACGGTGTTCCGACACTCGACTTCGTTTCTTCTGCCCAGCTGAACAAATACGTGACCCTCAGCCTGAAAGCGAAGAACTTGCTGAATCCGGCCCACCAGCTGACCCGAAAAGGCAATGCCGACGGAAAGGAAGTGGTACTGAGCAAATACAAGAGAGGCATGGACTTCAGCATCGGAGTGACCTGCAACTTCTAATCAAGATACGTTACATAAACTAGCAATAAAGACAATCAATTTTCTTAATCAATTATTCATTATGAAAAAGGTATTTTTTACAGCAATGGCTTTTGCAGCCATAGTAAGCAGTGTAAGTTTAACAGCTTGTTCCAACGACGATAATCCGGAAGGACCAAGCACAGGAGGTGAAAAGATTGAACTGAACGGAACCGTGGAAGGCACCCTGACGTTGGATGCCAACAATGAATATATCCTGAACGGCACGCTGACCGTCGCCGACGGAGCCACACTGGAAATTCCGGCTGGTACCACCATCAAGGCTGCCAAAGGATTCGGAAACTATATCCTTGTGGCACAGGGAGGTAAAATCAATGCCAAAGGTACGGCCGACAAACCCATTATCTTTACCGCCGACGATGAGGAAAATGCTACTACCGGATACTGGGGTGGACTGATTATCAACGGAAAAGCTCCGATTTCAGGAGCTACCAGCGGCGAACTGGGCTCTACAGAAGTAGACAACAACCAGAAATACGGAGGTACGGATGAAAACGACAACAGCGGTACGCTGGAATACGTGGAATTGCGGTTCACCGGTGCACGTTCCAGTGCGGACATCGAGCACAACGGACTGACCCTGAACGGTGTGGGAAGAGGAACGACCATCAAGAACCTTTATATCACAGACGGTGCGGACGATGCCATTGAATTCTTTGGAGGAACGGTCAATGTGGAAAACATACTGGCTGTAAACTGCGACGACGACATGTTCGATTTCACCCAAGGTTATAAAGGCACGTTGAGCAACTGCTACGGCGTATGGGAAGCCGGATACACCAGCACAGAGGAAGACCCACGTGGAGTGGAAGCCGACGGTAACCTGGACGGAAACGGACCCGACCACCAAGGACAGTCGGATTTCACCATCAAGAACATGACCATTGCTACCTATGCCACCGGCCAGGTGATGGACGACGCCATCAAGGTGCGCAGAGGAGCTACCGCACACATTGAAAACGCCCTGGTAATTGGAAACGGACAGATGAAAGACTTTATCGACGTAACCGACTCCAAAGGAAACGCCACTACTGCTACCCAAATGAGTGTCACCAACCAAATCAGTTCTACACTCAGTGGCAAGGAAATCAATGATGGAGGTACTTCTTATGAAAATATCAAAATCACAGACGGCAACACAGGAGCCGACCAAACAGCCTTCAGCTGGACAGGCTATAAATTCTAACCATAACACATCACACTGATTTGCTTTTCTTCTCCGGTTTTCATGCAAAGTATCCGCCACGCATGAAAGCCGGAGATTCTTTTTCCCTTATTTCCTGATTTTATGAAGGGTTTTTCCTATTTTTGTACAAACCTAAACAATAAATATATGATGTATCCTTTAAAATTCAAACCGATTTTGAAATCCACCCTCTGGGGAGGAGAACGTATCATTCCTTTCAAACAACTGGACTGCCAGCAGGAACAGGTGGGAGAAAGCTGGGAAATATCCGATGTGCCGGGCGATGAATCTGTAGTGGCCGACGGAGCAGATGCCGGCAAGAACCTTACCCAACTGATGCAAGAATATAAGGAAAAACTGGTAGGAAAAGAAAATTATCAGCGTTTCCAGGGCAAATTCCCTTTGCTGATTAAATTTATCGATGCCAAACAAGATTTATCCATCCAAGTACACCCCAACGACGAGCTGGCCATGAAGCGCCACCAGTCCATGGGAAAGACGGAGATGTGGTACATCATCGACAATACGGGCGGAAAAGCGCATCTTTATTCCGGACTGAAGAAAAAAATTACCCCCGAAGAATATGCCCAGATGATTGAAGAAAACACCATCTGCGACGCACTCGACAAATACGACGTACAGCCGGGCGACGTATTCTTCTTGCCGGCAGGACGTATCCACAGCATCGGAGCGGGTTGTTTCTTGGCCGAAATCCAGCAGACTTCCAACATCACTTACCGCATCTACGACTTCAACCGCAGAGACAAGAACGGCAACCTTCGCGAACTGCACACCGAACTGTCGAAGGATGCCATCGACTATACGGTAGAAAATGACTATCGCACCCACTACACTCCGCACAAGGATGAACCGGTGGAACTGGTCAGCTGTCCGTATTTCACCACCTCTGTCTACAACCTGACAGAATCCATGACGATGGACTACAGTGAACTGGATTCTTTCGTCATCTACATCTGCATGAAAGGAAGCTGTACCGTGACCGACAATGAAGGCAACTGCATTTCCCTGAAAGCCGGTGAGTCGGTCTTGTTCCCTGCCACGACCCAAAACCTGGAAGTCGTGCCAGACGGTGAAGTATCCTTCCTGGAAACTTACGTATAAACGACCTGCATTTCTTATTTTATTTATAGCTGAGTCCTTTTCTTTCCCTGCCGCACAAGGAAGAAAGGGACTCAGTCGTTTTTCATAAACGCATTGGGCGACATGCCCGTAATCTGACGGAACACCCGGTTGAAATTGTTCGGGGTGGTAAATCCCACTTCATAGGCAATCTGCTGCATGGTCTTGCCTCCGTCGGCAAACAGTTCGATGGCCCGCATAATCCGGAGGTTGTTCACATAATAGCTGAAGCGTATGCCCGATTCATTGAACAAACGGCTCAGGTTTCGCACCGAGAAACCGAAATGTTCGGCCAGCTGCGGCATCTTCAAGTTTTCTTGCAGATGTTCCTGCAAGTATGCCAATATGGGATGCAAACGGGCATCGTTGGGAATGGTCAGGGTTTTCAACAGGAAGCCCATGTTCTGGCTGATGGAAGGAAGCAAACGGAAAAAGCCCAGGGCAAAAGCATACAAATCGGGAGTATCCTCCCGGTTTATCTCCGTCCCTTTCGAAGCGATAAACTTCAGGTTTTCTGCCACAAACGAGTCGGTGTGGTATATGGAAAAATCCTTCAACGCTTCATCACCTCCATCGCTGTCGAGCGACAAATAAAAGATTACCAGCGAAGTCTGCCGGTTGTTACTGCACAGTTTGTGTTCCGTACAACCGGGAATCCATGCTATGTGCTTCTCCGGCACAAAATAGTTGGTCGAACCAATCTGTACATGCAATGTGCCCGAAAGGGTATATACAATCTGGCACTGGCCGTGCGTATGACCCGGCAAATTTATCTCTTCCCAACCCGTCTTCTTGATTCGGATGGTCTCCCGACTGGTACGGTTTATCAACGAAATGTAACGCTCCTGTTCCTGATTCATTGCTAGTTCTATGGCTTAAAATGATAATTTTTTTGCATAAATCGCATATTCCGCATAAAAATAAAGGTTTAATTTTGCACCAGCAATAGAAGAGACTATAAATTAGCGATGAAATTATGATGAAATGTATTTTTGCAATTGCAGTTTTGCTCGCAGGAACCACCTTCCGCGCATCCGCTATGCCAGAAAAGGCACCCGAAAATAAACCGGAAAGCATCAAAGTGGAAATTACGGAAGGACAAATAGATGTAATCAGTGGTATTATCTATTCACAAGTCATTTCCACTCACAGCAACCGTGCGTTGCGGATGACCGTACTGGTTCCACGAACCCGTACCCCCAAACCTGCAATTGTATATTTCCCCGGAGGAGGATTCACATCTGCAGATTATGAGAAGTTCATCGAAATGCGTATGGCACTGGCCAAAGCCGGATTCGTGGTGGCCGCTGCAGAGTACCGTACAGTTCCCGACAAATTTCCGGCACTGGTCATCGATGGAAAAGCGGCCGTACGTTTCCTGAGAGCCCATGCCACACAGTTTGGTATCGACCCGACCCGCATCGGTGTACTAGGAGATTCTGCCGGCGGTTATCTGTCACAAATGGTAGGTACGACCAATGGAGAAAAAGAGTATGACCAAGGAGACTATCTCGACCAGTCGTCCGACGTACAGGCTGCCGTCACCATTTACGGCATCAGCAATCTGCTGAACATAGGCGAAGGTTATTCTGATGCCATACAGCAGGTTCATGCCTCACCGGCTGTAACAGAAGCTTTGCTCGTACACGGCCCTGCCTTTGCAGACTTTGCGGGAGCCAGCATCCTTTCCGACCCGGAAAAGGCCATGAAAGCCAGTCCGCTGGGACACGTAAAAGAGCACATGCCTCCCTTCCTGATTATGCATGGAAGCAACGACAAGTTGGTATCGCCCGTACAAAGCGAACAGCTGTTCAAAGCTCTGACAGAAAAAGGCAACCAAGCCACTTACGTTACGGTGGAAGGTGCCGGACACGGCGATTTATACTGGTTCCAGCAACCGGTCATCGAGAGAGTGGTCAGCTGGTTTCAAACTGTTTTTCAATATCACACAGACAAATGAATAAAAGACTAATTGCAAGTATCGGAGTTCTTTCTTTTTTTATGTACATCTCAGCCCAGGAGCGGGTACTTTCCATCGACGAACTGTTTCAGCTGGCAGACCAGAACAGCAAAAGCATCCAACTACATGCACTGGCCATCGACGAAAGCGCACAGGCTGTCAAAGTGGCCAAGGATGCCAGACTCCCGTCCATCCGGGCACAGGTAGACCTCAACTACATCGGTGACGGCTGCATGACCGACCGGGATTTCAGCAACGGAATACATGCCGACATGCCACATTTCGGCAATACGTTTGTACTCAAGGCCTCACAAGTCATCTATGCAGGGGGAAGCATCCACGCAAACATACAAAAAGCGAAACTACAACACCAACTGTCACAACAGACCTACGACAACAATCAGCAAGATTTACGATTCATGTTGCTGGGCTACTACTTGGATTTGTTCCAACTTCGGAACCAACAAACCGTATATGAAAAGAACATCGAGCAGACGCGCCTGCTGGTAAAGGATATGCGGGCTGCCTACCAGCAAGGAACAGCGCTGAAAAGTGACATCACCCGTTACGAACTGCAGCTTCAGAATCTTCAGCTGGGACTGACTTCTACCGTAAACAGGCTCAACGTGCTGAACCACAAACTGACGACGACCATCGGACTGGAGCCTTCGGTACACATCGTCCCGGATTCCACGGCTTTGTTCCATATAAATGTGGACAAACGACAGGAAATTTCCTGGATGGAAGACTCGCAGGAATCGCCTACTCTTCAGCAGGCACAAACCGCCATCAAGCTAAGCCACAACCAGCAGGACCTAATTCGTTCGGAACGCAGACCACACATCAACCTGACAGCCACGAACGACTTCACCGGCCCGATTCTGGTAGAGGTACCGCCCTTAAACAATAATTTCACCTACTGGTTTGCCGGAGTCGGTATTTCATACAACCTGGATGCCTTGTTCAAAAGCAAGAAAAAACTGCGACAGGCACGGATTGCCACTTCGAAAGCGGAAAAAAACTACGAGCTGGCCAAGGAAGAAATCGAGAACAACGTGCATGAAGCCTACGTGAATCTGAACGAAGCCTACGTACGGCTCCAGACCCAACAGAAGAGCGTACAGCTGGCACACGAGAATTTCCGGATTGTCCGCCAACGCTACCTGAACGGGCTGTCACTGATTACCGACATGCTGGATGCCAGCAACATGCAGCTGGACATGGAACTTCAGCTGGCCAACTATCAGATTGGTATATTGTATCAGTACTACCTGTTGAAAAAAATTACAGGAACCCTTTAACCCCATTTATATTCACACAAAAAGAATCAAGACATGATACGAAACAAGAAAAGAGCGATTTCCAACTTCTTTATACTTCTGGTCCTCGCAGCCGGCATCAGCTGGGTATGCGGCAAGTTCATCCACCTGGGCAACGTGGAATACACCGACAATGCGCAAGTGAAACAGCACCTTACCCCCGTCAGCACACGGGTACAGGGATTCATCAAGAAAATTTGTTTTGAGGAATACCAAACCGTGAAGAAAGGAGACACGCTGGCCATCATCGAAGACACGGAATACCGGTTGAAAGTAGCCCAAGCCGAGGCCGACTACCGCAATGCCCTGGCCGGAAAGAGTGCCATGTACACCACCATCAACACCACGCAGAACAACATCCTCGTCACGGATGCAGCCATTGACGAACAACGGGTCCGCCTGAAGAATGCAGAAACTGATTACAAACGTTATCAGGAACTGCTGAAAGAAGAGGCGGTCACTCCCCAACAGTTCGACCGGGTAAAGACGGACTACGAAGCCACCCAGGCCCGCTACGAACAGCTGATGCGACAGAAACAGTCTACCTTGCTCCAGAAACAGGAACAGACCCAGCGACTGGAACAGAACGAATCGGCCATCAAACTGGCGGAAGCAGCTCTTAACCTGGCCAAGCTGAACCTTTCTTATACCGTCATTCTGGCCACGACCGACGGAGTGACCGGACGAAAGGATATCCACGAAGGGGAACTGGTACAACCGGGACAGGCCTTGGTGACACTGGTAGACGGCACGGAAAAATGGGTCATCGCCAACTATAAGGAGACCCAAACGACCGACATGCATAGAAACCAGCTGGTAGAAGTGAAAGTGGATGCCATTCCGGGAGTAAAATTTGAAGGACGCATCGCTTCCATCTCGGATGCCACCGGAGCCTCTTATTCGCTCATTCCACAAAACAACTCGGCCGGCAACTTTGTGAAAGTTGAACAACGCATCCCGGTCCGCATTGAATTTACCCAAAACAACCGTCCGGAAGACTTGCAACGCCTAAGAGCCGGAATGAATGTAGAATGTTACGTAAAACAATAAGTTGAGAAATGGCTGAACAACGTCCCCGTATCCTATACTTTAAAGATTTTCTGCCCACCTCCGTCTGCATCGGCTTGTCCATGTTTTTTGCCATGGTATTCCAGTTCAACGGAGGAGTATTCCTGCCTGCAGCCACCCAGATGTCGAGTGCCTTGGGCTGCATTCAGGAAGATGTCACCATGGCCGGATATGCCTCTTTCATCGGTATGACCATCATCTTCCCGATTCTGTTCCGTCTGAAGGCACGGTTTACTACCCGCTCCATTTTCATGACGGTCTGTCCGGTACTGATTGCCTGCAACCTGATTACCATGCACACGGAAAATATCTTCCTGATGATTTGCGTATGCTTTGTGTCGGGATTCTTCCGCATGTGGGGGACGTTTGAATGTTTTTCCAACATCCGTCTGAGCATCACACCTTCGGGTAACTTCTCCGTGTTCTACCCTGTGATTTACATCATTGTACTCGAAAGTATCCAGCTTTCCGGACTGGTCACGATGCACATCAACGACTGGGCCAACTGGCAATACATGCACTGGTTCGTCATCGGTATGCTGATGATTGTATGGGTCTGCGTCATGTGTCTTACCCGCTCTGTCCGCCTGATGAAGAAAATGCCGTTGTACGGCATCGACTGGATAGGACTGAGCCTATGGACCACCATGCTGTTTGCCATTGTGTTCATCTGTATTTACGGAGATTATTATGACTGGCTGGACAGCGCACAGATACGTGCCTGCATCGTGATTGCCGTGGTAGCCCTACTGGTCAACATCAACCGGATGACCTCCATCCGTCATCCGTATATCGACCCGCAAGTATTCAAATACAAGAAGTTCCCCGTCATCCTGTTCTTGTTCCTGATGCTTTGCCTGTTTCTGGCCACTTCATCCGTACTTCAGAATGCCTTTATGATGTCCATTCTGCGATACGATACCCTCAACGCCATCTCGCTGAACTGGTGCGTATTCGTAGGAATCCTAGCCGGAGCCGGAGTCGTCTTCTTCCGGCAGGCCGTACTAAAAAAAGG
The DNA here is from genome assembly GCF_025567125.1 of Phocaeicola fibrisolvens. NCBI lineage: Bacteria > Pseudomonadati > Bacteroidota > Bacteroidia > Bacteroidales > Bacteroidaceae > Phocaeicola > Phocaeicola fibrisolvens. Next base: position 32,204 of record NZ_JAOQJI010000036.1, read on the forward strand.
ATACAAACTGTTGATTTCGGTGGGGTTTACACTGATTGTCGTGTACCAGTACTACATGTATTTCCTGATTTATCCGGACTTGAACATTGAAAGCCTGTACTTGCCGAACTTTCTGAAAGGAATCGGACACGGGATTCTTTACATCGCATTGACTATCTACGTGGCCAAGCACATCCCGTTCAAACATTTCTTCCAGTCACTATGCGTACTCAGCTTCATCCGGACCAGTATTGCCACCCCGCTGGGCAGTGCCATACTGAACCGCTGGATGAAACATCTCCAGCTGGACAACTGGGCATTACTGAGCCGTGATTTGGACGACCTCACAGAATCGATTCCCAATTCGTCCCTCATGCAACTCTACAATGAAGTCAACACCCAAACCATGCTGACCAGCCTGAAAGAACTGTTCGGCTGGGTCTGCATCATTGGAACGGTATTCCTAGTAATCGTACTCAGCTACCGAATATGGCGTAACCGCCACCTGGCAGCTTTGAAAATGCTGCACAGCCTGCCTGTCAAAAAACGGTACAAGCCGTCCAGCATTCATCGTATATCTCAGCAGAATCAGAATTTATAGCCAGCAGTAAAGAAAAAGGCCAAATTGCGAATATTTGTATTACTTACCAAACGGCAAAGGCCAAATTCTCCATCAAGTCCCACGGTCCAACGTTTAAAGTCCAAAGCTACCCCGCCCATCAGACCAGCGTCAAAACGTTGAAGTCCTGGGACAATCTGCTCTTGTATTTTTGAATCACCAAATGTATTGCATGACACAGTCAAATCGTCTACATCCACATCTCGCTTCCCACTTATTCCGTAAGCCAAATAAGGACCTACCGAAAATACCATATCAAAATTAGCAGCTGTTCCCACATGAAAGGCAGCCAGTAAAGGCATCTCAAAATAGTTCTGGTTGACGTGCATATTCACTACCCCCATATCAGCCCCCGACAAATCAATGTCCATACTGGCACCTTTTGAAACCCAGTTCAAACCCGTCTGAAAAGAAACCAGTCCACTTAAAGGTACATCAATACCCACACCAACTTTCTGATTGAACAATGCAGAAGAGTTTCCGGCATCTTTTCCCATCCAGGAACTCATCCCCAATCCAAGTTCCATACTCCACGTTACCTTTGTCTGCGCGGCCATCGTCAATACAGAGAACAAACATGCCACTATACACACTATCTTTCTCATAAGCTCAAAATATATGAATTACACAAATTTAGGAATATAAAACAGACGAACAAATAAAAAGGAAGCAAAAAAGAAGTTTTTACCTCTTTTTGCTCCCTTACAAAAGATTTCGATATTCTCTTAGAATTCGTAGTCAATACCAATTGAGATATTTTCCATATCCAATCCGACTCCAAATCCATTACCTTCCATATCACGATAGTAATCATCACGATAACCGGCAAATCCAACTTTCGTAATGAAACTAAAATGATCATTCAATTTCAGGGCCAGTCCCGGTTTCAAACCGATTTCAAAACCATTGACAGAATCCGCATGCTTAGCCTTGAAAGTAGAAAATCCGAATCCCATGTCTACGAACAGACGGACAATCTTATTTTCATAGAACGAATAACGGGCATAAGGAGCCAACGCAAAAGCATTGGTACTTACATCATATTTATCATCATATCCAGTATGCGCATAGGCCAGTTCCACGCCCACAGCCCATTGTTTACTCAAGTTATAACCTACATCCGGCGTAATAGAGAATGATGTTTTATCCACATCATTGTTTCTCCACAAGCTGATGCCACCTCCCAGATAAATACCTTCCTGTGCACTGGCCGAAATGGCAGCCATAACAATCACTACGAGCAAAAATAACTTTCTCATAATCTTCTTTTTTAGTTCTACAATTTATTTTGATACACTCATCTCTCTTCCTATCCTATATTCAGCCCACTCAACCCTGTTTGTGGCGGTTGGCTCTCCGGCGACGGTATTCTGCCTTCATCTTGGCAGAGCCCGATCCATGAAGTCCCGTAATATACGTTTTCTTCTTGGCCTTCGTCTTTACTTTCTCTTCCTTTTTCTTTCCGTCCGAGGATTTTCCTCCTTTAAAGATAATTCCTTCGGTCAATATCTTTTCAATATCCATAATCTGCTTATTTTTTAGGTTGTAATTTTACATGCTTACCCGACTTTGTACAAATCAAAGTACGTTTCAGAGGCTGGCGTGTCTGCATATTGAACAAGAGTCCAGGACTGAAATGCTGTCCGTTTACCCGCAGCTCAAAGTGCAGATGTTCGGTAGTGGCACGTCCCGACCTGCCAGTCAACGCAATGACCTGTCCCGCTTTTACGGTATCCCCCGATACCACCAGATTCTTAGAATTATGACTGTACAATGTTTCAAGGCCATTTTCGTGCCGTACCACAATGACTTTTCCGTATCCTCCATAATGCTTGGCCATACGTACTACCCCATCGAATACACATACAATAGAATCATTGGCCTTCGTCTTAATGTCTGCCCCTGAATGACCTCCACGGCTTCCGTATGCCGAAATAACCTTTCCATTTCGAAGCGGAAAACAAAACTGCGAATCGGCCAAACATTCCAAATGAATTTCAAAACGGTTTCCTTTAGCAAACAAGCCCGGAGTCTGAACCCTGACATGATTACGCTCCATGTGTGTGAATCCAGTGGAAACCGGCTCACCGGCCTGAATACTTCCTGCCCAGAAGCACCAAGCAATCATCAACCATATCAACCGCTTCATCTTACTTGAAATAACAAAGTTCTACATCCTGTGCATCCGCAAACTCCTTCAACAAGTTCACCATGTAGTTCACCGCTTCCTCCAGTCCCTCACTGCCACTGTATGCATTCATTATTGCCAACAGATGCGTGGTATGCTCCGAAATCTTCGTCCGCTCATTGTCACTGGTCGGCGTACCTACACCTCCCACTGCATCCCGATACACCGGCATTCCTTCGATGTTCAGTTCTCCACGGCCGATGCCCTCATAAGGCTCACCTGCCTTTCCGATGCCCAGCACCAGTTTGTCGCCCTGAATCTTGTCACGGTCGAAACCACCGATGGAATGTCCACTGTAAATGGAAGCCAGGTTAATCAAATCCACCAGCGTATCAATCTGATACAGCGAAAGGCCTCTCAGCAATCTGCGGCACAAGGCTTCTGAAGAAGGACGGTAACGGCTAGGATCCTTTCCGCATTTCTTGTATGCCTGGCGGGTAGCCTGAATAGCCGGCATCTCTTTGATGGAATCAATGGTATATTTCTGACGATAGAGTTCGGTAAACTCCCCGATTCTTTTCCATAACGCTTCACTGTAAGGTGAATTCTTCACGGTAGCAAACACGGCAGCCCCGCGAAACTGCGGCCAAGCCTGCCGTAACTCTTCTGATACTTCAATTTTCAAATCCATTCTGCAAACTCTCCTTTCTATTTTTCCATTCGCATAATTCCCGACAAAATACGTCCGGAATGAATGCCCAGACGACGTGCCGAAAAGAAATCCGTATAATGCTGATAGGTACAAACACCTGCCACTTCAATATGAGATGCTTTTACACCTTTCGACAACAATTGCAGGCGATTGGCCTCCCACAGGTCGATGTGCCACTTTGCATACCGTCGGGCTATCCTCGCCATATCAAATCCGGCGACTTCAAAAGCTTCATACACCTCCTCGCCTACCTCAAACGCTTCAAGAGAAATTCCCGGTCCGATACAGGCCCACACATCTTCTCCTTCCGTGCCATACAGTTCGCGCATCCGGTCGAAGGTCTTTTCCACAATCCGGGCTACCGTCCCCCGCCATCCGGCATGAACAGCCGCCACCACCTTGTGCTTCCTATCATAACAAAGCACCGGGATACAATCGGCGGTAGAGATACAAAGGCACACTCCCACCTTGTCACTGACCAAAGCATCCACTCCCTCCAGCAATTCTCTTCTTTTCTCCGGAGGAAATCCTATAAACTCATCATCAATCACCCTCACCGTCGTGCCGTGTGTCTGATGAGGCACCACCAGCATTTTCGGACGGACAGGCATCAATGAGCACAATAACTCCCTGTTCTGTTCCACTTTTTCAGGATTATCCCCACAATAATGGTTACAGTTGAACGAGGCATAGTTTCCCTCACTACAGCCTCCATGACGGGTGGTAGAAAAACAAAAGATGTCGGTGCGCGAGCTCATCCGGTCGTACACCCACATCCTTTTATCCTTAGTCAGATGATCCATTACTTCTGTGTTTCGTCGTCCCAGTCTTCCTCTTCGTACTCGTAGTCGAAGTCATCTTCGTCCGTATCCTCCTCGTATTCATACTCGAAGTCCTCGTCCTCACCCATATCTTCCAGTTCTTTCTGGAGTTTCTTCAGGTCCTTCGGACGATGTACGATGGCTTCCCGACGTACGGCCTCCAACTGGTTGCTGTCTTTATTCAATTCCGTCCACAACAGGTCCTTCAACTGTTGGATACCCATTCCGGACACCGAAGAAATAAAGACATGCGGTATATCTTCAGGCAATGTAGGCCCCAGCATCTGCATCAACTCCTCATCCAGCATATCACACTTCGTGATAGCCAGCACCCGCTGTTTGTCCAGCATCTCCGGATTGAAGGTAGCCAACTCATGGAGCAGAATCTCATACTCCTTCCGGATGTCGTCCGTATCGCCCGGCACCATGAACAACAGCAGGGAGTTACGCTCGATATGACGCAAAAAACGCAGTCCCAGCCCCTTTCCTTCACTGGCCCCTTCAATGATACCCGGGATGTCCGCCATCACGAACGACTTTCCTTCGCGATAAGACACGATACCCAGATTCGGTTCCAGCGTGGTAAAAGGATAATTGGCAATCTTCGGACGGGCCGCAGAAACGGCTGCCAGCAAGGTTGATTTTCCCGCATTCGGGAAACCCACCAGACCCACATCAGCCAATAATTTCAATTCCAAAATCACCGTCATCTCCTGCATGGGTTCCCCCGGTTGAGCAAAACGAGGTGCCTGACGGGTAGCTGTACGAAAATGCCAGTTGCCCAGTCCGCCACGTCCGCCTTTCAACAAGATGACTTCTTGTCCGTGCTCCGTTACGTCGCACACATATTCGCCGGTTTCGGCATTATATACTACGGTTCCGCATGGAACCTCGATGACCTTGTCTGCCCCATCTTTTCCGAAGCTCTTGTTCTTCGAACCGTTTCCGCCGTGTTCCGCAAACACATGACGGTCGTATTTCAGGTGCAGCAACGTCCAATAGTTGCGGTTTCCCCGCAAAATCACATGACCTCCTCTACCACCGTCGCCACCGTCTGGACCTCCGTTGGGCATATACTTCTCACGGCGCATGTGCACCGAACCGCGGCCTCCTTTTCCGGAGCGGCAATAGATTTTTACGTAATCAACAAAATTCGATTCAGCCATAATTTAAAATTTAAGAACTGGCAGACTGTCCCCAGCCCGCCAGTTTTTCCATTATTTAAAGTTTATCGATAGCTGCACAGATGTCAGCGAAGATGCCTTCCATAGTACCCAGACCCTGGATGTGGCAATATTTACCGTCGTTCTTGTACCAGTCAATCAACGGAGCTGTCTGAGAATGATATACCACCAGACGTTTCTTGATAGTCTCTTCGTTGTCGTCGGCACGGCCTGATTCCTGTCCACGTTTGATCAGACGAGTCATCAGTTCTTCTTCCGGCACTTCCAGGTCGAGCATGATAGACACTTCCTGGCCACGTTCCTGCAACATTTTCTTCAATGCTTCTGCCTGAGCAATGGTACGAGGGAATCCATCGAAGATTACGCCCTTGCTATCTTTGAAACTGTCGAACACGCTAGCCAGAATGTCAATCATCAATGCATCAGGAATCAGCTGACCATTGTCGATATAACCTTTGGCTGTCTTACCCAGCTCTGTACCGTTCTTGATTTCTGCACGCAATACATCTCCCGTAGAAATATGGTTCAAACCATACTTTTCCACAATACGAGCACTCTGAGTTCCCTTACCTGAACCCGGAGCACCAAAAATTACAATATTCAACATGTTATTTAGATATGATTTATAAAAAATTATTCGATAACCGTATAAATATCACGATAGTTCCGACCAAGTCCATCATAATCAAGACCATATCCCACAATAAAATCATTAGGAATATTCATGGCCACATAATGAATATTCAGATCGACTTTCAGCTTGTCTGGTTTCACCAGCAACGTAGCAATACGGATTTCTTTTGGATTACGTGCCTTCAAAGTTTCCAGCAGACGCTGCATGGTCAGTCCTGTATCCACGATATCTTCTACAATCACCACTGTACGTCCTGCAATGTCTTCGTTCAAGCCCACCAGTTCCTTCACTTTTCCAGTAGAAGCCGTACCTTCGTATGAAGCCAATTTCACAAACGAAATCTCACACGGAATCGTCAGATGCTTCATCAAGTCGGCAGTGAACATGAACGAGCCATTCAATACACTCAAAAACAACGGATTTTCACCCTCCAAATCACGATTGATTTCATCGGCTACACGTGCCACTTCCTTCAATATTTCCGCCTCCGGGATAAACGTTTTGAAACGCTTGTCTTTTATCTGAATCGTCTCCATGTTATGATGTAGTTTTTAGAAATTGCGCAAATTTACGGATTTTCCCTAAAACCGCCGCACATCCCCCTGAGTATTTAAAGATATTTTCAATAGAACATATACACCATTCGAGGCTTTTTTCGTACTTTTACCGACAAATAGCTATTTATACACAATGAAAATTTTGAGTTGTACACAACAAAAGGAGGCTGATGCATACACCATCGCCCATGAATCCATATTATCTATCAACCTTATGGAAAAGGCTGCCGGATTATTGGCACAAGCCATCAGCGAAAAATGGGACAAATCTCATCGCATCATCGTTTTTGCCGGTCCAGGAAACAACGGAGGTGATGCTCTTGCTGTAGCCCGCATTCTTTTTCTGAAGAACTATCCGGTCGAAGCTTACCTTTTTAACGTAAAAGGTACGCTATCTGAAGAATGTCTGACCAACGTGCAACGTTTGAAAGACTGCGGATTTGCCAATTATACCGAAGTCAGCAGTCAATTCGACCCTCCTCGTCTTGGAGGTCATGACGTCATCGTGGACGGTCTGTTTGGCTCAGGCCTCAACAAACCTCTGAGTGGCGGATTTGCATCCGTTGTTCAATACATCAACGCTTCCCCTGCACAGGTAGTATCCATTGATATTCCTTCTGGACTGATGGGGGAAGATAACACCCACAATATCCGTCAGAACATCATCAAAGCCAATCTGACACTGAGCATCCAATTGCCTAAGCTTTCTTTCCTCTTTGCAGAAAATGCCGACATAGTAGGTGAATGGCAATTGCTTGACATCGGCATCAGCCATGAATTTATCGAAAAAGCCAAAACGCCCTACCTCATCACCGAAGCCGATGAAATGCGGGCACTCATCAAACCAAGAAAGAAATTTGCTCATAAAGGCATGTTCGGACACGGCCTGTTGATAGCCGGTTCATACGGAATGGGAGGTGCAGCCATACTGGCTTCACGTGCCTGCCTACGTACAGGTATTGGCTTGTTAACCGTACATACTCCTGTTTGCAATCACAACCTGCTACAAAGCAACGTCCCGGAAGCCATGGTACAAGACGATGTACACGACCGATATTTTGCCGAAGCTGCCGACCTAGACAATTTTCAAGCTGTAGCTATCGGCCCTGGACTAGGACAGGAAGAAGTGACCGTACAAGCTCTTTTCGACCAGATAAGTAATTGCTACATTCCGTTAGTACTGGATGCAGATGCCTTGAATATTTTCAGCAACTACCGTAATTATCTGACCCGCATACCACGCCACAGCATCCTCACACCGCATGTCAAGGAATTGGAACGTATCATCGGCCGTTGCAGCAACAGTTACGAACGACTTTCCAAAGCCAAAGAACTAGCGGCTTACCTACAATGCTACATTGTGTTGAAAGGTGCATGGACCGCTATTATTACTCCTGACGGAGTCACCTATTTCAATCCGACAGGCAACCCGGGAATGGCTACAGCTGGAAGTGGAGATGTACTTACAGGCATCATTCTCTCTCTCCTTTCACAAGGATACACTCAGGAAGAAGCTTGTCGGCTGGGAGTCTACGTACATGGATTGGCCGGTGATATTGCCTGCCAGAAGAAAGGAGTTATCAGCATGACTTCCGGCGATATTGTAGAAGCCCTGCCTGAAGCATGGAAACAACTAACTGAAACTAAATGACAGACAATATGAAAAGAGGAATCATCGCATTGGGATTACTGGCTTCTCTAAGTGCCTATTCCCAAGAAAGCTACGTGCCACAGGAAGGGGAAGGAATTGTCTACTTCCTGCCAAAGACAAAAATCGCTATCGATATCATTGCTACAAAAATCAATTATCAGCCGGGAGATTTTTGTCTTTATGCCAATCGCTATCTCCGACTGAACGATGTAAATACCCATCCTGAAAGTCACTGGGAAATCAAAGATATTCAAGTACGCTTGGTAGGTGTCCCTGATTCAACAAAAGCGTATATCATGAAGATCAAAGACAAAAATATGGCTTCCAACGTAGAACTTACTGATGAAGGCATCGTAAAAGCCATCAATACCACCTCTACTGAGGAAGAGACACTTCCAGACTACAATCTAGAAAGGACTCAACCGGGAGAAGACGCACGCACATACATGACTGAAGACATACTGATGGCTGGTTCTACTGCCAAGATGGCTGAACTTACCGCTCGTGAAATCTATAACATTCGCGACAGCAAGAACCTTATTCTACGTGGACAAGCTGATACTATGCCTAAAGATGGAGCCTCCTTGCAACTGGTCATCGACCAACTAAGCAAACAAGAAAAAGCACTGACGCAAGCGTTCACAGGCGTAACCAGTCGTACAGACAAGGTATTTACCATTCTGATAGAACCTGGAGAAGAGACACAAGAACAAATTGCGGCACGCTTTTCAACTCAACTAGGCGTACTTCCGACTGATAACCTGGCGGGAGAACCCATCTATATTCGTATCCGTAACATTTCTTCTTTCCACGCACCTGAAGAGAAAAAGAAGAAAAAAAGAAAAGATGATATCATCTATAATATACCAGGGAAAGGAAAAGTTACAGTCAGCTACAAGGGGAAAGAACTTTTCAATGAAGAAATGCCACTTACCCAGTATGGATATACAGAAGCACTTGTAGACGGACTATTTGAGAAAAAAATCAATACCCGGGTTATTTTCAATTCCACCACGGGAGGTATCCTGAAAATTGACAAAGATTAATCTATCTAGATTGGGGATATTCAGTAAATGTCCCCCAAAAATAAAATGGCATATGAAGTGATTATGGTCTATCATTTTCATATGCCATTTTTATTGTCA
>NZ_JAOQJI010000037.1:0-40778 GCF_025567125.1 Phocaeicola fibrisolvens
TAAAGATACAAAATCTTTAGGTAATAACAATGCCTCGGCTTGGGAAAGTCGGGGCGTTGTCATAAAAAAAGAGGGTATGCATTTTGACACACCCTCTTTTTATTTTCAAATACGTGAAATTTTACTGTTCATATTCCTTCTTCCGCTTCGGATTCATTGGGAACCAGCCTTTCAGCACACGTTCGCGCTGTTCAAAGATTTCCTTGATGGTCCAGAAGGAGGAGAACGAAAAGACTCCTAACAGGGAAGACACTAAAATCTGACTCACCAGGATAGAACCGATGAGGCCTGCGATGCCCAGTATCAGAAAAAGCCACCAGCAACGTGTCCCCCAGTAATATTCTGCTTTGACCACTACCGGATGAAACAGTCCGATAATCAGAAACGTGCAGATTCCAATGAGTATGCCTTCCCAGTGAAGGCCGTCCAGTCCTGCCATCAATCTTCAATCTCTTTACGGATAGGAATTTCTTTCTTGATGCTCTGTTCCAGTGAAATCAGTGTCTCTGTGGCAGTGACTCCCGGAATTTCCTGAATCTTGGAGTTCAGCAGGTCCATCAAGTGCTCGTTATCGGTCGAATACAACTTGGTCAGCATGGTGTAAGGACCTGTGGTGAAATGACATTCCACGATTTCCGGAATCTTTTTCAATTCAGCCACTACACTTTTGTACATGGAACCTTTTTCCAGTTTGATACCTACATAGGTACAAGTGCTGTAACCTAGGCTTTTCGGATTTACATGGTAGCCTGAACCAATAATTACACCGAGATCAATCAGGCGCTGTACACGCTGGTGAATGGCGGCACGCGATACACCACATTCTGCAGCGACGTCTTTGAACGGGATTCTGGCATTCTGTGAAATTATCTCCAGAATCTGTTTGTCAAGTTTATCAATTTTCTCCATACTACTAAATGGTTCTTGTTTTTATCATATTGTAAGCAAATGTAGAAAAACTTTTTTATCTATATGCTATTTTGTCAGAAAAAACGTAATTATTTTAGGGGAAATAACAAATTATCGGTGAATAATGTAAGCAGTATGCCCTATTTGCTTATCTTTGTGAGGCTTATTATTTATTAAATTGAAAAACTATGCATCCATTGGAATTGTTTAAATTTTGCCCGGTGTGCGGCTCTCCTCATTTTGAGGTGCATAATGAAAAGTCCAAAAAATGTGCGGACTGTGGCTTTGTGTATTATTTCAATTCGAGTGCGGCCACGGTGGCCTTCATCCTGAACGGAAAAGGAGAACTGCTGGTGTGCCGACGTGGCAAGGAACCTGCCAAGGGAACACTGGATTTGTCGGGTGGTTTTATCGATATGTACGAGACCGGCGAAGAAGGAGTGGCACGCGAGGTGAAGGAAGAAACGGGACTGGTGGTGACAGAAGCCAAATACCTGTTTTCTTTGCCGAACACGTATCTGTATTCGGGATTTCTGGTACATACGCTCGACCAGTTTTTCTTGTGCAAGGTGGCCGACGACCATCTGGTGAAGGCCATGGATGATGTGGCCGATGCATGGTGGATGCCCTTGGAGGAAATTCATCCGGAAGACTTCGGACTGGAATCGGTACGTAAGGGGGTGACACGTTTTCTGGAAGCGCATCGGAACGTAAAATAAGAGATTATGGGTAAGTATAAAAAATATATCTGGACGGCAGGCCTTTGCTGTGCCTTGCCGTTGGCTGTTTCGGGACAGCAGGTGGAACCGCTGACCGGAGGCGAACGTTTGTTCCATGAGGGAAGGGAGCTGTTTCTCCGTCAGGATTATGCAGCTGCCCGGCAGACCCTTGTCCGTTATACCCGTCAGGCAGGGGAAAAGGCCTGGGCCGATGAGGTGGATTACATGCTGGCTTGTACGGCGTATGAGTTGCATTTGCCGGAATGCCGGGAGGTGTTGACGGATTACCTGGAAGCTCATCCGGAATCACGTTACCGCAACCGGGTGCAGGCGCTCATTGCTGCCAGTTACTTTTCGGAAGAGAAATACATGGAGACCATTGCCACGCTGAAGGGGTGTGACATTTCTCTTTTGTCGGACGAGGAACGCGATGCCAGTGCCTTGCGTATGGGTACGTCGTATTTGAAGATGGACAAGTGGCAGGATGCCACCTTCTGGTTTTCGGTGCTGAAGGATTCGAGTAAGGCATATTATCCCGATGCGGTGTACAACCTGGCGTACATCGATTACGTGCAGCAGAAGTACGACTCGGCCTTGCAGGGATTCCGGGAGGTGAAGGACGACCAGAAGTTTCAGAAACTGGCACCTTATTATATCGCTGATATTTATTTGATTCAAAATAATTACGCACAGGCCCGGAAGGTGGCGGATGCGTATCTGGCCTTGTATCCGGAAGAAAAGAATGCAGGGCAAATGAGCCGTATTTCCGGAGAAGCTGCTTACGGCCAAAAAGACTATGCAGCCGCCATCCAGTCATTGGAACGGTATCGTGAAGGAGAAACAATGCCGGCCCGACTGGCCATGTACAAACTGGGTATGAGCTATTTCAATACGGGAGTTTATTCGAAAGCGTTGTCACGGCTGGGAGAAGCGACCGGAGCTCAGGATGCTTTGGCACAGAATGCCTACCTCCACATGGGTTTGGCGGGCTTGCAGTTGAAGGAACGCAACCAGGCACGTATGGCCTTCGAACAGGCGTCGCGCATGGATTTTGATCGCAGCATTCAGGAACAGGCCTTGTTCAACTATGCGCTGTGCATTCATGAAACGTCTTATTCTCCATTTGCCGAATCGGTCACGGTGTTCGAACGTTTCCTGAATGAATACCCCTCGTCGGTCTATGCCGAGAAGGTGAACGACTACCTGGTAGAGGTGTACATGAATACCCGTAGCTATGAGGTGGCTTTACGTTCCATCGACAAGATTACCCATCCGAGCGCCCGTATTCTGGAGGCCAAGCAAAAACTGCTGTTCCGTATGGGTACGCAGCTGTTTGCTCAGGCGGATTATGCAGGAGCCATGGATTATTTCACCCGCTCCTTGCAGCTGGGACAGTATAACCAAAAGACGAAGGCGGATGCATATTACTGGCGTGGAGAATCGAAATACCGGCTGGCACGTTATCCGGAGGCTGCCAATGACATGCGGCTTTACCTGGAGTTTGCCACTGATAAGAATTCGCAGGAATATGGACTGGCTCTCTACTGTTTGGGATACAGTTTGTTCAAGCAGAAACAATATAACTCCGCACGCGACTGGTTTATCCGTTGTGTACAGAACGGGCGGACACAAGATGCTTCAGTGGCGGGCGATGCCTACAACCGTATCGGTGACTGCTATTTCTATGAACGCCGCTTTGAAGAAGCCCGTCAGCAATATGCGCAGGCAGTAGCCATCGCTCCTTCACTGGGTGATTATTCCTTGTTCCAGGAAGGTATCGTGAAAGGACTGCAACGGGATTATACCGGAAAGATTCAGGTGCTCAACCGATTGATTACGGATTATCCTTCGTCGGCTTATCTGGACGATGCCCTGTATGAGCAGGGACGTGCGTTTGTGCAGATGGAGGACAGTGAGAATGCCATCAAGCGTTATACCTTGCTGGTGCAGCGCTATCCGGAAAGCGAGCTGTCCCGTCGGGCTGCCAACGAAATCGGTCTGTTGTATTACCAGAACGACCGTTACGAAGAAGCGATTGCCGCTTACAAGAAGGTGATTACAAACTATCCAGGCAGTGCAGAGGCACGGTTGGCGCAGCGCGACTTGAAATCGATTTATGTAGACTTGAATAAGGTGGACGACTATATGGCGTTTGCTTCCACCATTCCTGGTGGGGCCAAGTTCGATGTGAGCGAACGGGATTCACTGACCTATACGGCAGCCGAACGGGCTTATATGCGTGGTGATATTGCCGGTGCCAAAACCAGCCTGACGCGTTATTTGCAGTCGTTCCCGCAGGGAGCCTTCAGTGTGGATGCGGCCTATTATCTGGGGTTGATTGACTACAACCAAAAAGATTATGCATCGGCTGCCGCTCGACTGGAAGAGGTGCTCCGCTTCTCGGGCAGCAAATACGAAGGAGAAGCCCTGAGCCTTTGTGCCGAGATGGCTTATAATCAGAAAGAATATACCAAGGCGTTGAACTTGTACAAGCGTTTGGCCGACCGTTCTTCGGTGCAGGAAGACCGCTTGCAGGCCGAACTGGGAGCTCTGCGAAGTGCCCGTGCACTGGGTGACTGGGCAGAGACCGTGACTACGGCATCGGCGTTGCTCAAGCAGACCAAGCTGACTCCGGAGGTGCGGAACGAAGCCTTGTATTTCCGGGCCAAGGCCTTGCTGGCGGAAGGACAGAAGCAGGAAGCGTTGGCCGATTTGATAGCGCTGGCTAAAGATACCCGTAACGTGTACGGAGCGGAAGCCAAGTACCTGGTGGCACAGACCTATTTCGACGAGGGAGAAACAGCTAAAGCTGAGAAGGAAGTGCTCGACTACATTGAGGTCAGCACCCCACATGCCTACTGGCTGGCGAGAAGTTTTGTTCTCCTGTCGGATGTGTACGTGAAACTGGGCCGCAAGATGGAGGCCAAGCAGTATCTGCTGTCCTTGCAACAGAATTATCAGGCGAACGATGACATCGCCGGAATGATTGAAAGCCGTCTGGCCAAACTTAAAAGTGTAAAGTAAAATGAGATACATAAGTACGATATTGATTTGCGCGGGTTTGTGGCCTGTATCCACAATATGTGCGCAGAAGGGAGCGGAAAAAGATTCTACCTTGAACCGGACGGTGGTGGTGGAAAATGAGTACAATCCTGAAGTGATGGATGCATTCAAGGTGAATGTCATGCCCGAAGTGGAAGAGCCCGCCGCTCCGAAACAGGCCATCCAGTATGCTACGGAACGGCATCCGCTGGGGGCCTGGAAGGTGACTCCGATGGAAGCCATGCCGAGAGAATTCGCACAGAAGGGAGCCGACCGTGGTTATGTCCGTCTGGCGTATGGCAACCTGAACAATGTAGACCTGAGGGGAAGTTACCTGTGGGGCATTTCTTCGAAAGACCAATTGGGAGTAATGGCTTCCTTGTATGGGCGGAACGGAGATATTCCGCATTTCCAGAGTACGGAAGACTGGAAATCCCGTTTCTACCGGACGGATGTGTCGTTGGATTACCGCCACGATTTCCGGAGAGTGGCCTTGAAACTGGGAGGCGCTTTTGCTTCGCAGGTATTCAATTACATGCCTTCCTTGCAGGAAGGTGAATGGGTGGAGTCTTTTCCTACCACACAGCGTTATACGTTGGGAGAAGGATACATCGGTGTTTTTTCCCGTGATAAGGATTTGCCTATTCAGTTTGGTCTCCAGACGGGCTTGCGGAGTTTCAGTACCTGCTACGATACCTATTACATGCGGCACGGGTCAGAAAATATATTCCACACCCAAGGATTCATGCTGGGAAACATTAACGACGAGCAACAGGTAGGCGTAGGATTGGAAATGGACAATCTGATTCACGATGTGTCGCAGCAGGACTATACGCTGGTGCAGTTGAATCCGTATTATACCTTTCAGAATGAAGCCGTGAGATTACGTCTGGGTGCACATGTGGATTTCCAGACCGCCAATGCGGGGGGAGTGAAAGCGGCGCCCGATGTGAAACTGGAATATACGTTCGCCGATTCGTATGTGGTGTATGTGAACCTGCTGGGAGGGAGCCGGCTGAATGACTTCCGTCGGCTGAATGATTTCTCACCTTACTGGGTGGTGGCACAGCAGATGCGGACTTCCTATACGCCGCTGGATGCCAAACTGGGACTGAAAGCGTCTCCGGTGACAGGCTTGGGCTTCGAGCTTTATGGAGGATATCGCATCACCAAGAATGAACTGTTCGCCGTGCCTTGGGGATTTGACATGGAGAGACAGAATGTGTTCTATACGGGTATTCTTCAGGATAAAGGAAAAGTGGGTTACGGAGGCGCTTCCGTGAGCTATGCTTACCGTGACTGGGTGGATTTTTCATTGGATGGTACCTATTATAGCTGGAATGTGACGGATGGAAATGACTTTCTTTTGTGTTTCAAGCCACAGGTGAAAGCCGATTTTGGTATTCGTGCTAAAGTATGGAAAGACTGCCATGCAATGTTGAATTACAATTACGAACGCCGTCAGAAGATGGGTGAACTGGGACGTGTTGACGGTGTGAATAACTTGTCGGTAGGAGCGGAATATGCGTTGCTGAACCGTTTCAACGTGTTTGTCCGCCTGAATAACCTGCTTAACAAGACGTATGTGACAGAAGCAGGCTATCCGGTGGAGGGCTTCCATTTCATGGCCGGCATCAGCTGCCGTTTCTAAACTTATTCTGCGTGGCGGCAGTGCTGGACCAGTGCGCCGTCACGGAAGAAGAAACGGCTTTCCTGACCGCATGGCAGAGTAGGAGCCGGGATTCCGTCGTGCAAGGATACTTGTGCATGTTCGATGAAGGCTTCATCCCATAGCCCTTGTTCCAGGAAGGATTGGAGTGTCTGGCTTCCTCCTTCTACCAATAATGTCTGAATTTTCCGCTCATAAAGTACCTGCATGATTTGCGGGAGGATATTTTGGCCGAAATCCAGTGTCACATACGTGAGATTCTGGGTATCGGCCTTTTCTTTTTCCGTAAAGACGAGGGTAGGGGTACTGCCGTCGAACAGGTGCAGGTGAGGCGGCAAGGTCAGCTGTCGGTCGATGACCAGTCGGAGCGGGTTCTGCCCGTACCATTCGCGTACCGTCAGCGACGGATTGTCGAGCAGGGCGGTGCGTCGTCCCACCAGGATGGCTTTCTGTTCAGCTCGCATCTTGTGTACAGCCAAAATAGACAACGGAGTAGAGAGGCGTACAGGAGCTCCTTCGTCGCGTCGGATGTCGATGAATCCGTCGGCCGACTGGGCCCATTTGAGGGTGATGTAGGGACGCTTCTTCACGTTGAACGTGATAAAGGCACGAATCAGTTCCCGGCATTCTTTTTCCAGTACGCCCACCGTGACCTCGATGCCGGCATCCCGCAGTTTCTGGATACCTCTTCCGGCCACCAAAGAGAACGGGTCAACACAGCCCACTACCACTCGGGGAATGCCTTTCCGGATAATGAGGTCGGCACAGGGAGGAGTCTTTCCATAGTGGGAACAGGGTTCCAGACTGACATAAATGGTGGCCTCTTTGAGCAGGCTTTCATCCTTCACCGAAGCAATGGCATTCACTTCGGCATGTCCGTGGCCACAGCACACATGATACCCTTCACCGATGATTTTCCCGTCGCGCACAATCACCGCTCCCACCATCGGGTTGGGGGCTGTGTGGCAGATGCCGTTTCTGGCCAGCTGTATGCAGCGCTGCATATATTTTTCATCTATCGTCATAATCTTCGTTTTTTATCCTTACTTTTGCAAACATGCATCCGGTTTATTTACATATTAAAAAAGAACTGAGTTCCTTTTACGCAGAAGGAGAGGCATCGGCCATGGCGAAATGGATTTCGTCGGACATTCTGCATCTTTCCACAATGGAACTTTATACAGGCAAAGATATGAATTTTTCCACGAAAGCGTGGAAGGAGGTGGAGGATATTCTTGCTCGCCTGAAACAGCGGGAACCTCTTCAGTATATTCTGCAGGAAGCACCTTTCTGCGGTCTGTCTTTCCACGTGGAAAAAGGCGTGCTCATTCCCCGTCCCGAGACCGAGGAGCTGGTGGAATGGATAGTGTCTGATTGTCAGAAAGCCGGGAAAGTACGCATTCTCGATATCGGTACGGGAAGCGGCTGTATTCCGGTGACACTGGCAGAACGGTTGCCGGAAGCCGAGGTGGCTTCCTGTGACATTTCGGCTGAGGCCCTACGGGTAGCCGCCGCCAATGTAAAGCGGTATGGCGACAAAGTGACCTTGTTTCAGGCCGACATCCTTCAGGATGAGCTGCCCGATTGCCAAGTAGACGTGCTGGTAAGCAATCCGCCTTATATTACCGACAGCGAGCGGAAGGACATGGAGGCGAATGTGCTCGACTGGGAACCGGAACTGGCGTTGTTTGTACCCGATACGGACCCGTTGCGTTTTTACCGGCGGATTGCCCAAAAAGGACTCGACTGGCTGACGGAAGGCGGGGCATTGTATTTTGAAATCAACCGGGCTTACGGAGCAGAAACCGTCCGGATGCTGGAAGAATGTGGGTATCGCGACATTGCGTTGCGGAAAGATTTGTCGGGAAACGACCGGATGATAAAAGCAGTGAGACCATGAGAGAATTGAGTGAAGCAGAGATAAAGAGCAAGGCCGAGGCCTATTGTTCGGCAGTAGAGCGTTGTCCGTCGGAGGTGGAGGAAAAAATCCGTAAATGGGGGGCTTCGGAAGAAGTCACGGCCCAGATTATGGCCCATTTGCATCGGGAACGCTACCTGGATGCAGCGCGTTTCTGCCGTTTCTATGTGCGCGACAAGTATCGTTTCAATCAGTGGGGGCGCATGAAGATTGCACAGATGCTCCGCATGAAAGGCTTGTCGGACAGAGACATCCAGAGCGGCTTGGAAGAGATTGATACCGAAGAATACGACAGCATCCTGAAAAAACTCTTGAAGCAGAAGATGAAAAGCATCAAGGCTGCCAATGACTATGAACGGAGCATGAAGTTGATTCGTTTTGCCATGGGGCGGGGCTTTACGCTGGAAGAGATACGCCGTTACGTCAACCAACTGGATCCGGATGAGGATTTTGACTGACATACGCGATTTCTTCTTTCCCAGGTTGTGCATGGCCTGTGGAAAAAAGTTGCTGGTTTCGGAGCGGGTCTTGTGCAGTGACTGTCTGTCGCAGCTGCCTTTTACCCATCTGGGAAATACACCCGGCAATGAAATGGAAAAGATTTTCTGGGGACGTTTTCCCCTTGTGCGAGCTTCTTCGTTATTGTATTACTCTCGCGGTGGGAAGGTGGCACATATTTTGGCGGGTATGAAATACTACGGGCGTCAGCAGGTATGCCGGCACATGGGAGAGATGTTGGCCTATGAACTTCAGCCTTCCGGTTTCTTTGAAGGCGTGGATTATCTGTTGCCGGTACCTTTGCATCCAGGCCGTCTGCGTACCAGAGGGTATAACCAGAGTCTCTTGTTGGTGGAAGGTATTTCCCGGCTTACCGGTATACCTGTATGCGACGGATTGCTTCAGCGGGTGCGGAATAACCAGACACAGACTCATAAATCGGCTTGGGAGCGGCAGGAAAATGCTTCTCATCTGTTTCAGCTGGCAGGCGATACTCGTGTGTTGGAAGGAAAACACGTGATGCTGGTCGATGACGTATTGACAACTGGTGCCACACTCACCTCCTGTGCCGAGGTTTTGTCAGAAATAAAAGGAATTCATCTCAGTATTGTTACATTGGCATGGACGAGATAGCACATTCTGACACCTTTTAAAAATTTTAATGCCCTTAAATTTTCTATTCCCGATGTATTTCCATAATTTTGCAAAAACATTTATCAGAGAATTAAAAAGTTATGAAAGCTTTGGAAAGATTATTTGCAGAAAAGTTGCTGAAGGTGAAGGCTGTGAAGATTCAGCCGGCTAACCCGTTTACTTGGGCTTCAGGTTGGAAATCACCGATTTATTGTGACAATCGTAAGACTTTGTCATATCCTGCACTTCGTAACTTCGTTAAGTTGGAGATTTGTCGTGTTATTCTGGAAAAGTTCGGTGAAGTTGACGCCATTGCCGGGGTAGCTACGGGTGCTATCGCACAGGGTGCCTTGGTGGCAGAGGAGTTGAACTTGCCGTTTGTATATGTTCGTTCAAGCCCGAAAGATCATGGCTTGGAAAATTTGATTGAAGGTGAATTGCGTCCGGGAATGAAAGTGGTCGTAGTAGAAGACCTGATTTCAACCGGTGGCAGCAGCTTGAAAGCCGTAGATGCCATCCGTCGTGACGGTTGCGAAGTGATCGGTATGGTGGCTTCCTTCACTTACGGTTTCGATGTATCAGTAGAAGCATTCAAGAAAGCAAAAGTAGAACTGGTTACTTTGACCAACTACAATGCCGTGCTGGATGCTGCATTGAAGACTGATTACATCAATGAAGAAGATATCCCCGTGCTGCAGGCATGGAGAGAAGATCCTTCTCACTGGACTGGAAAATAAAAGATTCTGTAATTAGGAAAGCAGTCTCGGATTGTAAATAGGAGATGTCATCCTGAGCGAGTCCACTCTGCTCAAGATGACATTTTTTTGTGCAATGCCGCGAACGGTTTTCCTCGAAGATTAAAAACAACATGGCTGTACAATTTGAAAGTAATGTGAAGCATGTTCCTTATAGTCAGGAACGAGTGTATAACAAACTGTCCGACCTGAACAATCTGGAAGGAGTTCGGGACCGTCTGAATGAGGTGAAGGACAAACTGGACGGAAAGCTGGAAGACATGTCGTTCGACCGTGATTCCATCACCCTGAAGGTGCAGGGCATCAACCTCACATTGCGCATCATTGAGCGTGAACCCCTGAAGTGCATCAAGTTTGAAGGCGACAAATCGCCGGTGCCTTTGAACCTGTGGATTCAGATTCTTCCCGTGACCGAGGAAGAAGCCAAAATGAAAGTCACCATCCGTGCCGAAGTAAACATGTTTATGAAGGCCATGGTGTCAAAGCCGTTGCAGGAAGGGGTGGAGAAACTGGCAGACATGCTGGCCATGCTTCCTTATTAAATGAAACGACCGGAACATCTCCGGTGAATAAAAATTGTGATTATGGCTCAAAAACTTTGGGAGAAAAATGTACAGGTAAATGCGGAGATTGACCGCTTTACCGTGGGACGTGACCGTGAAATGGACATGTATCTGGCAAAGTATGACGTATTGGGCTCGATGGCACACATCACGATGCTGGAAAGCATCGGACTGCTGACAGCCGACGAACTGAAGATTTTGCTGGAAGAACTGAAAAAAATATATGCTTCCGTAGAACGCGGAGAATTTGTCATCGAAGACGGGGTGGAAGACGTACACTCACAGGTGGAACTGATGCTGACACGTCGTCTGGGAGATGTGGGAAAGAAAATACATAGCGGCCGTTCGCGCAATGATCAGGTGCTGGTGGACCTGAAACTGTTCATCCGCGCCCAGTTGAAGTCGGTGGCCGAGGCAGTGGAACGTCTGTTCCATGTACTGATTTCCCAGAGTAACCGTTATAAAGACGTGCTGATGCCGGGTTACACCCATTTGCAGATTGCCATGCCTTCTTCTTTCGGCTTGTGGTTTGGTGCCTACGCCGAGAGTTTGGTAGACGACATGGTGTTCCTGCAGGCCGCTTATAAGGTGTGCAACCGTAACCCGCTGGGTTCTGCGGCAGGTTATGGCTCTTCTTTCCCCTTGGATCGGGAGATGACTACCCGTCTGCTGGGATTTGATTCCATGAACTACAATGTGGTGTATGCCCAGATGGGACGTGGAAAGGTGGAACGCAACGTATCGTTTGCGCTGGCTTCCATTGCCGGCACCTTGTCGAAGATGGCCTTTGATGCCTGTATGTTCAGCTGTCAGAACTTCGGATTCGTGAAACTGCCCGATGAATGTACCACCGGTTCCAGTATCATGCCTCACAAGAAAAATCCGGATGTGTTCGAACTGACCCGTGCCAAATGCAACAAAATCCAGGCACTTCCGCAGCAGATTATGATGATTATGAACAACCTGCCTTCTGGCTATTTCCGTGACCTTCAGATTATCAAGGAAGTGTTCCTCCCGGCATTCGAGGAACTGGAAGACTGCTTGCAGATGGCTACTTACATCATGGACAAGATTAAAATCAACGAGCATATTTTGGACGACGACAAGTACCTGTATATGTTCAGTGTGGAAGAAGTGAACCGTCTGGCAGCAGAAGGCATGCCGTTCCGTGACGCCTACAAGAAAGTGGGTTTGGACATCGAAGCCGGTAAGTTTACTCACGAAAAAACCGTGCATCACACCCATGCCGGAAGTATCGGCAACTTGTGTAACGACAAGATTGAGGAGTTGATGCAGCAGGCTGTGAGCGGATTCAGCTTTGACAAAGTGGAAGCGGCTGAAAAAGCCCTTTTAGGCCGATAAACGTATAAAAATTAAGAAGAAAACGGGTGAAATGTTTGGAGTGTATTGCAAAACTCCCTACATTTGCACCCGTAAACGCGGAAATAGCTCAGTTGGTAGAGCATAACCTTGCCAAGGTTAGGGTCGCGAGTTCGAGTCTCGTTTTCCGCTCTTTCTTTGAAAGGATGCTCGAATGGTGGAATCGGTAGACACGAGGGACTTAAAATCCCTTGGCCAGTAATGGCTGTGCGGGTTCAAGTCCCGCTTCGAGTACAAAGAATACCTTGTAATCGCTTGATTATGAGGTTTTTTTGTTTTTATAGGTAGTCGAAAGCAACACTATTCACATATTTAAGGCTATTATAATTTTTCAGATACAGTTCATGATAATGCTAACCATCATTTCTTTTTCCTCAATTCTGGATTCGGCAATCATGATTGTAAGTGCCACAAGTGTATAATCTGCTATTCTCTTGTTGCCATTTTCATCGTATAGGATACCGTTCTTGTCGAGGAAATGTTGAGTCTGTGTTTTCCCAGACATAGCACCATGCTGAGTGGTGGTCGCAAATTCTGCGACTACCACTTGACCCTCTAATTCTTCATGCATGGCATTGTGAATATGCTTACCAATTGTTTTGACATCTCTATCAAATAAGGTGGCCATCTGCTTTCGATTTAGCCATACTGTATTTAATATACAGTGGAATATGGAAACGATTCCATACGAATTGTCAATCTATATAAAGACTGACTTAACGGCACACTGCCAACTATGGAGTCTGGCCTATCTGATAGCAAAGGATGAAAACAACCGTGTTTTCGCCTCTGTGGTTTATTCCAATGAGTAGTGATATCTCATATCCACACAAAAAAAACCGTAGGAGGCCTCCGCATTTGCGGAAACCTCCTACGGGGTTGCTTATATCTTATCAGCTGGCAGCGCGCAGCTGGTTGAACAAATCTTTCTGTTTTTCGGTCAATGAAGTCGGTATCTTCACGTTGTACGTTACAATCATGTCACCAAACTGACCGGGTTGTTTGTAGACCGGGAATCCTTTGCCCCTCAGACGTACCTGCGTACCGTTCTGTGTGCCCGGTTTTACTTTCAGCCGGACCATACCGTCCATGGTTCTTACCTGTACTTCTCCACCCAGTACGGCGGTGTACAAGTCGACATCCACGTGGGTATAAAGGTCGTCGCCTTCCCGTTCAAAAGTAGCATCCTTGTCAATCACGAATGTGATGTACAAGTCACCGTTTTCAGCTCCGTTCATGCCCTTCTCTCCATAGCCTTTCAGCCGGATGGTCTGTCCGTCGGCTACTCCCGCCGGGACGGTGATACGGATGTTCTCACCGTTGACGCTGAACGTTTGCTTGTGGGTGACGTATGCTTCACTGAGTGACAGATGCATCTGGGCCTCTATGTCGCCACCCTTGGCCCGCATGCTGTATCCTCCACGACCACCGCTTCTGTGTCCGAAGAGTTGTTCGAAGAAGTCTGAGAAACCGCTTGCGCCTGCTCCTCCGAATCCTCCGCTGAACTCGTCGCCATTCATGGAGTACCAGTAGCCTGAGCCACCGTTCTCCTGCTGGGCCCGACTGTATGCCTCACGTTCCTGCTTGAATTCATCAGCGTGTTTCCAGTGTTCCCCATATTCATCGTATTTCTTTCGCTTTTCCGGATCGCTCAATACTTCATGGGCTTCATTCACCTGCTGGAACTTTCCTTCCGCCGATGGGTCATCCTTGTTCAGGTCAGGATGGTATTTCTTTGCCAGCTTCCGGTAGGCTTGCTTGATTTCATCCTGTGTGGCATTACGGTCAACACCCAATATTTTATAGTAATCAATAAATGCCATATATCAATCGTTTTTAGTGGGTTCCAGAATAAAAAACTCTCGCCCGCAGGGAAGTGCAGACGAGAGTTTTTCAATTAATTGTTATGATTAATGTATCTCAATCACACGGTTTACTTTTGCTTTTTCTTCTTCAGAATACTTCGGCAAATCAATTGTCAATACACCATCTGCCACGTTTGCACTGATTTTGTCTTTATCTACATTGTCAGGCAAATAGAGTGACTGTTGGAATTTTGAGTAAGAGAACTCGCGACGCAAGTACTTCTTGTTTTCTTTGTCCTTTTCGTTGTTTTCGCTCTTCTTTTCCATGGAAATAACCAGTTCGTTGTCTTCACCCAGATGGATGTTGAAATCGTTCTTCGTCATTCCCGGAACTGCAACTTCTACCTTGTAGTCTTTGTCGCTTTCCACTACATTGATTGCAGGGGCAGTAGCGTTAGCTTTTACCATCCAATCGTTATCAAAGAAATCATTAAAGATACTTGGTAACCAGTTCTGATTGTAATATTTTCTAGTCGGCATCATAGTTGTAATCTCCTATATTTTATTTTTTTATTATCAATTTGTTTCTGAACCCGAGCTCCTTGAGGTCTTTCAACTTCTTGAAGTTCAAGTTCACTTCTCTATTTGCAAAGGCTGTGCCACAAACGGGTGCCATAGCTGCCTTTTTTGTGAATATTTTTGATAACTTCCTTATTATAAGATGGTTACATTCTCCGCTTCGTTTGCTGGGAATTATGACTTTTGTGTACCGTGTAGAAAATAGTAACAAATTGTCACCTGTAAATAGATGAATACCGACAAAAAGTCCATTTTGTTGACATATTGTCATGTATATCGCCGCAGACGTGGCAAAACTTGGATTCGATGAAGGCTGATATGTGCCGGTGGCATGCGACAGGCCATTGAGACCGATGTGCAGCCGTTTTCCGGCTTTTGCGGTGCAAGGAATAGGGATATTTCCCGGAAATGGCAGGATGCTTTCAGAGAAACGTCCGGTAGATTTTTACGTTTCCTAGTTTGAAAACGTTCGTTTTCCGTGGCTGAACCGTATGTTTTTCAGTAGTGAAACCTAGGTTTCCTAGGTGGGAAACGTAGACAATGCCGGAAAGAAAGCCTTTCTTCGTCGGGACGTTTTTGGCTTTGCGTGTAAGTGATTCCCATGCGGTCGTCTGCCTTCGTCAGTTTCACGTTGAGGTTGTTTTTGGGGACGACTTTGCTTGTATGATGGGAGCCTTGTATTTAAGGTACAAAAGAGCTTGCTTAGCAGCAGCCCTTTTTCTTGCAGATAGGTTGTCCGAAGAAGTCGGTAAACATCTTCTGAGCCAGTGCCCAGTTTTCCTTGTGGATGCAATACTTTACCTTGGGTGGCTCGATTTCGCCTTGAATCAGTCCGGCTTCTTTCAGTTCTTTCAAGTGCTGCGAAACCGTGGCCTTGGCTATCGGCAGTTCATCGTGGATGTCGCCGAAGAAACAGCTCTCCTGTTGTATCAGGAATTGCAGGATGGCCATGCGGGCAGGATGGCCCATCGCTTTGGCAAACCGGGCTATCCGTTCTTGCTCTTCTGTGTATTTTTTATCGGTCATAAGCTTTTTCTCTATTTATTGTTCGCTAAAATACGAATAATAAGATAGACAGGCAATAAAAGGAACGTTTTTTAACAAGATAAAATATTTTGTCCGTTTTATAAGAAAAATTTGTCAAATTGTCTTATCTTTGCCTCCGAATGGTTCCGAGTGTCTGTTCAGGCCCTCGGATGAAAAGGGAATCAGGTGCAAGTCCTGAACAGTCCCGCTGCTGTAAGCTCCATTCAACCTGCTGGAAAAGACTCATGCCACTGATGACTGAACACAATCGGGAAGGCTCCAGGAGGGGAGTAAGTCAGAAGACCTGCCATCATACATGTTAACCACGCTCGTGGGATTAGGTGGTTAAAACGATTTGGATTTTCAATTAGTACGGAAAAAAGTATGGGTAGACGGAAGTTTCTGTCTGTCATGCTGGGGGGTATTCTATGCCTTGGGAATACTGTGACTCTTCGTGCGCAGAGCAGGCTCGACAGCTTGCAGCACTTGGACGAGGTGGTGGTCACGGTACGTGCGTTGCCCAAGGAAGTGATACCCGTGCAGCAACTGGCGGGTGAACAGCTCAGCCGGTTGTCATCGCACAGCGTGGCAGATGCCCTGAGGTATTTCTCGGGTTTGCAGATAAAGGACTATGGCGGCGTGGGCGGTCTGAAGACGGTCAACATCCGGAGCATGGGCACGAACCATGTGGGGGTGTTCTACGATGGCGTGGAGCTGGGGAATGCCCAGAACGGGACGGTCGATTTGGGACGTTTCTCGCTCGACAACATGGAGTCTGTCACCTTGTACAACGGACAGAAGAGTGCCATTTTCCAGCCGGCCAAGGATTTCGGTTCGGCAGGTTCCATTTATTTGCAGTCTCGGGTGCCTGTGTTTTCCGGAAAAGAATTGCAGCATGTCAAGGCGACTTTCAAGACGGGTTCGTTCGGGCTGGCCAATCCTTCCTTGTTGTGGGAGCGGAAGCTGACGGAACAAGTGAGCACGTCGTGGAGTGCGGAATACTTGTACACCACGGGAAAATACAAATTTTCCTACCGCAAGCAGGACGGGTATGACACCACTGCCGTGCGGCAGAACGGCGATGTGAATGCGTTGCGGGTGGAAGGGGGCTTTTATGGAAAGCTGCCGCGGGGCTATTGGCGGGCGAAGTCGTACTTGTATCGTTCGGAACGGGGATACCCGGGAGCGATTGTGCGCAACAAGTTCTCGCACGAGGACCGGCAGTGGGATACGAATTTCTTTACGCAGGGGGCGTTCAAGAAGGATGTGGCCGACTGGTACAGCCTGATGGCGCACGTGAAATATGCGTATGATTACTTGCATTACTTGGCCGACCCGCACAAGGACGAGTCGCTGATGTACACCAACAATCATTATTACCAGCAGGAGGGGTATGCCTCTTTGGCCAACCGCTGGGTGCTGACCTCTTTTTGGGAAGTCAGTCTGTCGGCGGATTACCAGTTTAATCTGCTGAATGCCGACCTGACGGATTTTGCCTATCCTCGCCGGCATACGGAAATGGTGGCTGTGGCTTCGGCCTTGGATTATCACGGACTCAAGTTGCAGGGCAGTCTGCTGGGCACGTTTGTGCAGGAGCGGGTAGAAGGCTCCGGAAGGGCGGCTCCCCACAAGCGGGAGTGGACACCTGCGCTGATTGCTTCCTATCGGCCTTTTCAGAAAGAAGATTTTCACCTGCGGGCTTTTTACAAGCGGATTTTCCGGATGCCTACGCTGAATGATTTGTATTATACTTTTATCGGTAACGTGGATTTGAAGCCGGAGTTTACGAACCAGTTTAATGTGGGGTTCACTTACGGCAAGTCGTGGACCGGCAGCTGGCTGCGTCACCTGGAGCTGCAGGTGGATGCGTACTACAATGAGGTGGAGAACAAGATTGTGGCTACTCCGACTTCCAACTTCTTCCGCTGGACGATGGTCAACTTGGGACGGGTGGAAATCCGGGGTGTGGATGCGGCGTTGCAGAGTGTGTGGCAGTATGGCAGGCATACGATGTTGACGGCCCGGGTGAATTATACTTACCAGAAGGCACAGGATTTTACCGACCCTGCGGCAGAGTTTTACGGGGGGCAGATTCCCTATATCCCCTGGCACAGCGGTTCGGCGGTGCTCAACCTCAACTGGAAAAAATGGGAAACCAACTATAGCTTTATTTATACCGGCGAGCGATACACCTCGCAAGCCAATATCCCGGTCAATTACCAGCAGCCGTGGTACACGAGTGACTTCTCGGTGGCCCGTCGGCTGGACTGGGGGCCGGGTGAGCTGAAGGTGACGCTGGAAGTGAACAACCTGTTCAACCAGCAGTATGAGGTGGTGACGTGTTATCCCATGCCGGGAATCAATTTCAAGTGTATCGTGCAATATAGCTTTTGAGACTTATGAAACGTAGATTTTTAAGATATCTGTGGGTGGCGGTTTGTCTGTTCCTGTGTCTGGCTTGCCGGGAAGATCTTCCGGTGCTTCGTTCGGAAAGTGAGGCCGTCAGCCGCCCGGGCAGTCCGCATGAGATAAAGGGAATGTTTGTCCTGAACGAGGGCAACATGGGAAGCAACAAGTGTACCCTCGATTTTCTGGATTTCCGGAGCGGTTTCTACACCCGCAATATTTATCCGGAACGGAACCCGGAGGTAGTGAAGGAACTGGGTGATGTGGGCAACGACCTGCAGGTGTATGGTAACCGGCTGTATGCGGTCATTAACTGTTCGCACTATGTGGAGGTGATGGATGTGCGTACGGCCCAGCACATCGGCAGTGTGAATGTCACCAACTGCCGCTACATCGTTTTTGCGGGCGACAAGGCTTACGTGAGTTCGTATGCTGGTCCAGTACAGATTGACCCCAATGCCCGTCCGGGAAAGATTGTGGAGTTTGATGTGAATACCCTGCAAATCACCCGGGAGGTGGTGGTGGGCTACCAGCCGGAGGAGATGGTCATCAAGGATGGGCTGCTGTATGTGGCCAATTCGGGAGGTTACCGTTTCCCTAATTACGACCGCACGGTGTCGGTGGTCGATTTGGGTACGTTCGAGGTGGTGAATACCATTGATGTGGCCATCAACCTGCATCGGATGAAGCTGGCGCCCGACGGACTGATTTACGTCAGTTCCCGTGGGGACTATTACGGCACGAAGTCGGACGTGTTTGTCATCGACCCGGAGGCACAGCGGGTGGTCGGCCGGTTGGGAGTGGCAGCCAGCGAGATGTGCATGGACGGCGACGAACTGTACCTGATTAGTGTGGAATGGAGCTATGTGTCGGGAAAGAATGAAATCCGGTACACGTTGTACGACACCCGAAAACGGGAGATTCTTCCCCGGAATTTCATCACGGACGGCACGGAGAAGGATATCAGCATTCCTTACGGGCTTGGGGTAAATCCGGAGACCAAGGAAATTTTCGTGTCGGATGCCACCAACTACGTGACGCCCGGTTATTTGTATTGTTTCTCTCCCGAAGGAAAGCTGAAATGGAAGGTGCGTACCGGGGATATTCCGGCGCATTTTGCCTTTACTTCGGCAGACTTCTATTAAGAATACGAACAGGAAACCTTGTGAGAATGAACAAAAACCATAATATATGAAAAAAAGAACAATCTATCTGGCAGACCGTCTTCTGTGGATGGTACTGCTATGCGGGGGCCTTTTTTCGGCTTGTCGCAGCGAGAAAGAGGACCCGGTGGAGAAAGAGCCGGAAGTACCTGCTACTCCGTACATCACGAAAGTGTTGGAATTTGTACCTTGTCCGGGGCAGTTTGTCAATGTGTTGCCGGAATTTAAGGAGGGCGACACGCAGGAAACCATAAACCAGAAAGTGCTGGAACTCATCGGGCACAACAAGCGGGGACTGGTTTCGCTGGGAGGCTTCGGCGGTTATGTGGTAGTCGGTTTCGACCATACCATCGAGAACAAGCCGGGCAGCCGGGATTTTCGGGTGTTGGGCAATGCCTTCAACGGCAATTCTTCGGCGGCAGCCAGTGGTACGGCTAAAGGAGGAAGCTATGAGCCCGGTGTGATTCTGGTGGCCTACGACAAGAATGGCAACGGGAAACCGGATGCCGACGAGTGGTACGAAATTCAGGGCAGCGCCCAGAAAGGAGAGATGGAACCTTGGTATGCCGAAGCGAAGGCGGTAGGGAACGACCTGCATTGCTATTCCGATTACGAGATTACGTACTATAAGCCGAAAGCGGAGCCGAAGACGCAGGATGAAGAAGCGCAATACATCCGCTGGACGGATAACAAGGGGGGCGAAGGTTATCTACCCAAGAACGAGTATCATCGCCAGCCGTATTTCCCGCAGTGGATTCAGTCGGACAAGCTGACGTTCAAGGGAACCTGTCTGCCGCAGAACGGACTGAACCACGGAACGGAAGAAGCGCCTTATTTCGTGCTGTTCAGTTTTGCCTACGGTTATGCCGACAATGCCGTGAACGATACGGAGGCTGCCTGCATCGACATCGACTGGGCAGTGGATGCCCACGGGAAGGCGGTGCATCTGCCGGGCGTGGATTTCGTGAAAATCTATACCGGAGTGCATCAGGTGAACGGCTGGCTGGGAGAGTGCTCCACGGAAGTGATGGGAGTGGAAGACTTGCATCTGCTGAAAAACTAATCAACTTAACATACATTCTATTTTAAACCTAAAGTAACATGAAACTAAAAGACTTATTTAATGTGAAGCATGTCGGTGCTGTGTTTTTACTAGCCGTGGCTTTGCTGGCAGGCAGTTGTAGTAAAGAGAAAGGGCTAGGAAACGGAGATACCCCTCCTTCTGGTTCGGCGGCTTCTTTTGAGTTGAAGACAGAATTGGAAGCCGATCGTCCGGTAATGCTGGCTCCAGGTGCAGAGTGCAAACTGGAATATGCGGCAGAGCATGTGAAATCGGTTGCCGTGGCAGACGTGCCGGAAGGCTGGACAGCCGAAGTGGATGAGAAGGCGGGCACTGTCACGGTGAAGGCTTCGGCTGAGGCGGTACAGAAGGCAAAGATTACGCTGAAGGCGGTGGGCGAAGATGACAAGGAAGTAACGAAAGCGGTGGAATTTTATTGCCTGAATTCGTTTTCCGACCCGAAAGGAGTTTTTGTGCTGAACGAAGGAAACATGACGACCGAGAATGGTTCGCTCACTTACATCACCCCCGAAGGTTATGTGGTAGGAGATGCGTATAAGGCGGTCAACGGTACGGAACTGGGAAATGTGGCACAGGATATGGCTTTTCACGACGGTAAGATTTATGTTATTACGCAGAACGGTAATGAGAATCCTGTCGGTACGAAATTTGAAAACGACGGCATGCTGATTGTGATGGATGCCAAGACCTTGAAGAAAGAGAAGGCATTGAGCAAGGCGGATTTGCCCAGCATTGACTGGCCCACGCACATTGCCGTGCTGGATGAGGCGCATGTGTATCTGCGTGACAACACGGGAGTGTATTGCCTGAACTTGAAAACCAAGGAAATGAAGCTGGTGAAGGGAACGGAAAAAGCGCCGAAGAGCCAGTTCGTAGTGATGAACGGAAAAGTCTATACGTACAGAACGGGAAAAATTGGAGGAATTATCGAGATTTCTCCCGACCAGGAAGAGGCACGTAAGATTAATTTCCCCTATACACTCTCTCCTCAGATTAACGAGACACTGGGGGTGAAAGCGGCAGGCAACGGTGAACTGTGGGTGATGGGATTCGGCTTGGGCAAGTCTTCCATCAACAGGTTTAATCTTTCCACACGGAAGATGATTCAGCGGCAAATCAGTATCAAGCCTTACGTGGGTTCTTCGGGGGTCGCTTTTGCGGTCAAGGGCAATGATATTTATTATGCCGACCGTACCACCGTATACCGGTTGCCTTTTGATGACAGTCCGCAGTTGAATGCGGCATCCGGGCTGGAGGCGGAAGAACAGGTTTGTGACCTGAATGCCCTGGATGACGATGCGGTCATGCTGTACAATGGACTGGCGGTACATCCTGTGACCGGGCATGTGTATGCCAATACCATCAAGGGGTACGCGCAGTTCACCAGAAACCAGATTTGGGATTTTGATTTTGCAGCCAGTAAAGAAGCTCCGGCAGCCAAATATGAGAATTATACGCATTTCCCGGCAGGTTTCTTCTTTGTGCCGAATAATAACTGATGAAAGGATGAAAAGATGAGAAAACAAATTTTTTATATCGTATGGATGGCCTGTGTGGGCATGGGTATGCTTCCCGGGTGTAAGGAAGAACAGAAATTGGAACAGCCATCGGCCGAGACTCCTTCTGAGGGTACGGGAGAAATTGTGTATTTGGATGGGTATGCCCGTCCGGACGGTGTCCTGATTCTGAACCAGGGGGCACCTGCCATTGAAAACAGTTCCATTACCTATCTGACTCCCGATGGGAAGATAGAAGAAGGAGTGTATCGGAAGGTAAACGGTACGGCGCTGGGTAACGGTGCACAGGATTTATGGATGGATAATGGGAAACTGTATATCCTCAGTAATGGAGTTTATACGTTTGGAGGCGACGAAGGAGATGGCTGTCTGGTGATTGCGGATGCCGTGACTCTGAAACGTGAGAAAACATACAAGCTGGACGACCTGAAGTTCAAGCGTCCGGAAGGAAGTCTGGACAAGGATGAATGGATTAGTTTGTCTGTTCCTTTTGAAAATATTGCGGTATTGGATGAAAGGAATATTTTCTTCGCGGAAGGACAGGGCTTTTTCCGCCTGGACGGCACGACTGGTGAGGTGAATGTGGTGGAAGGAGCCTATCATTTTGGGAACAAGGGGAATACGGTTGAGGCAGTGGCAATTCCCCGGGGTATTCTTCGGGTAGGCGATTGCTTGTATTGCGGGGGAGGAGGCTTCTGGGAGTCTACTCGTCTGCTGGAGTTCTCGAAGGGAATGAATAAGGTGAGCCGGGTGTTGCCCGATTTGAAAGGAGAATTTATCAGTGGGCTGTTCCAGACCGGTGAGCGGGAAATTGTACTGGCGACTTGCGGTAGAAAAGGAGAGAAGAACAGTTATCTCCAGTTTGTCGACTTGGATGAGTGGAAGGTGACCAAGAGCAAAAAGATTTCGGAAGATATTTCTGCCGAGTTCTTCAACACTTCCGGGGTTACGCTGGCAGGAGATTATCTGTATTATGCGGCTGGAAGCACCACGATCAAACGCTTGTCTTTAAAGACTTGGAAGAGCGAAGAGTTTATCAATGTATTGAATGATGCCCCCGAGGGAAAGTACCTGAACTGTAACGTGATTGCCGACCCTACCAACCAGTATGTGTATGTGGCGGTATCCAACGTGTATCGGGAGAACGTGAAGCCCGATAAAAACTATTTGTTGGTGTACGACTGTAGTGGAAATACTCCTTCGCTGGTGCAGAAGATTGAAAACCAGACAAATTATCCGATAGGGATTTATCCTATGCGGAAATTCTATCACAAATAACACTTTTTCTTGGTAAGTGACTGCAGGCTTTTGGAGCAATCCGGAGCTTGCAGTTCTTTTTTTGTCCGCTACTTTGAGGAAGAAGGGTTGGGAGTATGCCGCAGCTTGACGGCATGGGTGGCAAGTCGTTTCTCCAGCATATTGGCGGGAATGAGACGTTTCAGGGTATCCAGTACGGCATTGACCATCCGTTCGCGGATAAAATCTTCTTTTATCAGGATGGAAATGCGGCGTTGGGCCGGTGGGTTGAACTGAAGCGCCAGGATATGGCTCCGCTGTTTCTCTGTAAGCGATTGGAGGTGAAGTTCGGGAATGATGGTATATCCTCCGTTGCGGTCTACGATTTTAATCAGCGTCTCAATACTGCCGGCTTCGTAGATGTGATTGCCGATGTCTTTGTTCTGGCAGAAGTTCATGCCACTGTGGGGCATGCAGTGTCCTTCTTTCAATATCCACATCTGTTCCGGAGGCAAGGTACCGTTGGCGAGGCAGTTCTTGGCTTGGTCGCATTGTTCGGAAAGGTAGGCCACGAACTTTTCGGTGTAGACCGGTATTTCCAGAATGCGGGTATCTGGTTCCTCTGGGGAGGTGCTGAGGGCCATGTCCAGGTTGCCGTATTTGAGTTCCTGCAGCAATGCTTTTTTCTCTCTTTCATCGATGAAGAGGCTGACATGGGGATAGGCTTTCCGGAAATGGTAAATGAAGTCGGGCACGAGGTAGGGGGCAACCGTGGGCAATACACCGATGCGCAGGCTGCCGTTCATGCGATCTGTTTCATCGGCCACCACTTCTTTGATGCGCTGGGTTTCATTCAGGGCTATCTGTGCCTGCCGGATAATCTTTTCTCCGATGCAGGTGGGGGAGATATTCTTTCGGTCGCGGTTGAAAATTTTGACATCAAGCTCTTCTTCCAGCTTTTGAATCATTGCACTGAGGGTAGGCTGTGTCACCCCGCAGGCTTCGGCGGCAAGTACGAAGTGGCGGTATTTGTCGAGGGCCACGATGTATTCCATCTGTTGTAAGGTCATGGTTCAATAGATTTTATCAATACAAAGATAGGAAAAATCTGTTGTGCGGGTAGTTGCTTCCTTGTACATTTGCGTCAGAAACCAAGAAAAAAGTATTGACAATGAAAAGATTATTTCGCAATTGGGATGTGCTCCGGGTAATACGCCTGCTGGCCGGAGCGGTGTTTGCAGGGTATGGTATCTATGCCTCCGACTCCCTGATGATCATATTGGGCGGGTTGTTGATGCTGATGGCCGTGGTCAACTGGTCCTGCTGTGCGGCGGGGGGATGCGGTACCTCTAGTGAAAACAAGGCTTTGTATAAGGATTTTGTGAAACCTTATCGGGCAGAGAATAAATAACAGAGATAAATATAAAAGTGTAAAATCTAAAAACAGAAGAATATGAGTGCAGTACATTTGAACAAAGCAGATTTTTTGACGAAAGTAGCTAACTATGAAGCCAATCCGAACGAATGGAAGTTCCTCGGCAGCCGTCCGGCGCTGATTGATTTTTATGCCACTTGGTGCGGGCCTTGCAAGATGCTGGCACCGGTACTCGACGAACTGGCCGATGAATATGCCGGACAAGTGGATATCTATAAAGTGAATGTAGACGAGGAAGAAGAACTGGCTGCTCTGTTCGGTATCCGGAGCGTACCTTCACTGCTGTTCGTGCCAATGACGGGTACTCCGCAGATGGCACAGGGAGCTTTGCCGAAGAAGAACCTGAAGGAGGCTATCCAGAATGTGTTGTTGAAAAATGACTGAATGAAGCCATTCCTTGTTGCATGAAGGAAGAAGAGAAGTAGGCCTGTCCGGTAATCGCATCGGACAGGCTTTTTTGTGTCAACGGGTTTGCAGGGTTTGGGCACACAGCACAGCAGCTTCCTGGTCGGGACGGCACTGCAGGTGATAGAACTTGCAATGTGTGACGACTTGCTCCAAGGTGTGATGAATGCAGTCGGTGATTGAAGAGTCCCATTTGACGGAGGAACAGGAGGGAAGCAGACTGGCGTATGCTTTGCTGCCTGTCAGGCTGGTGATGTGGTTGACTGGAGCTTGTGAGAGCCGGACAATGGCTTTCAAGGGGACTTCCTTATTCTTGTAGCAGGGAGTCTTTCCGCTCCAGGGACTTCCGAATATGACTGGTGTTCCGTGACAGATACGGATGACCGGATTGTCGTCGTTCAGAAGTTCGCTTTCTGGAATGTATTGCAGCCACAGGCGACTGTGGGTACTTTTTCCTGTTCCGCTCTTTCCCAAAAAAGCATAACCTTGCTGGTCTTTGCATATGACAGAGGAATGAATCAGCAGCGTATCCAAAGGGGCTGTCTGTCGGGTAAAGGTCAGCATCAAGGCATTGTGAAGGCCGAACGTGAGTTGTTCGGGAGTACTTGTTTCGCACAAGTAGAGTGTCTTCTCGGTGGGTTGCACGGTATCGCAAACCAATGCTTCCGGTTTGCCGGGTGCCAGTGAAAAGCCGAAGGTATATCCTATGTTCGATTGAAAGACCCAAAGAAAAGGAAGTTCCTGATCAAAATGCTTCAAAAGTTGTTCCTGTGGGGGAACAGGCAGTTCCTGGCACAAGTGGAGGTGAAGTGTAAATAAGGGAGGTTCTTCCGTTTGTGTCTCGAAAGGAGCATACGCTTTCAGTATTTTTTCTCCCGTCGGTTTATCTACTGGCAGTTCCAGACGGAACAAGTGGCGGGCGACTTGATAAGTTTTTATAATCATATTTGTGAGGGTTCTGATTGATTGAAACAAAAGTAGTAAAAAAAGAAGTTGCTCCGGATTTTTTCGTTACATTTGTGGCCCGAGGTAAGTCAGCATGAACGGATGAACAAGAAAATAATACCCAACGAGATACTTTTTTCAGAAATACGTAAGATAATTGCTTCCGGGAAGGAGGCTGTTTTCAGAGTGAAAGGGCGGAGCATGCTTCCTTTTCTGAAAGGAGATTGTGATTGCGTGCGACTAGGGCCTCCTACAGACATACAGGTGGGGGATATCCTGTTGTTTGAATCGACTCCGGGACATTTTATTCTTCACCGGCTGGTTGCAATAGAAGGGGAGATTTTTGTTTTCATGGGTGACGGAAACTGCTACGGACGGGAAAAATGTCAGCGTAGCCATATTATCGGAAAGGTGAATGCCGTGATTCGGGAAAACGGAAAAGAAGTGGACTGCAATTCAGCTTCTGAACGGCGGAAGGCCCGAATCTGGAGGTGGCTGTTGCCTGTGCGTCGTTATCTGCTGGCTATCCGGCGCAGACTGTATGAATAATTTAGGATAAGAATACGATTATGAGGATAAAAGATGGATTTGTAATGCGCGAGATGTGCGGAGAGTATATCGTGACAGGTGAGAGCATGGAATATGTGGATTTCAACAAGATGCTGAATCTGAATGCCACTGCTGCTTATTTGTGGAAAGAAGTAGCGCACAAGGATTTTGACTTGCACACATTGACCGACTTGCTGGTACGTAAATATGAGGTGAGTGAGGAACAGGCAGCTGCCGATGCCGCTCATCTTTGTCAGACCTGGAAAGAAGCCGGTGTGTTGGAATAGGAAATAGAAAAAGGGAGAGCTTTTAAAGCTCTCCCTTTTTGATGGCCTCCATGATATTGGCTGGCGGGCGTTCGGCCAGCAATTCTTTTTTCATATAGTCCATGTAAGGAGCCACGTGCTGGAAGAACTGATGGTATCCCTTGCACAGATAATTCAATCCCGGCTCGCTGTCGGCGGTATGGGTGAAGCGGTTCTTGGGGCACTCGCCGTTGCAGGCAAAAAGAAACTCACATTCCTTGCACTGGCGGGGCAGGGCATCTTGTTTCATCTGTCCGAACTGGAGCTGGCGGTCGCTGTACATCATCTCGACCAGTGTCTTCTCGTGTATGTTGCCCAGTTTGTATTCCGGAAAAACAAAGTGGTCGCAGGAATACACATCACCGTTGAACTCCATGACACCGGCATGTCCGCAGGTCTTGGCCAGGGTGCAGACTCCTGGTTGTACACCTACCCAGTTGGCCAGGGTAGAGTCAAACAGCTGGATGAAGAATTTGCCCACGTCTTCACGTACCCATTCATCGAACAAAGTGCAGAGGAAGTTTCCCCATTGCTCCGGCGATACGGAAAAGTCAGCCAGTTTTTCCCCTTCTTGCAGTGGGCTGGCCAGGTGGCGTCCGTCGGCATGGGGACTGATACGTTCCACAATCGGAGTAAACTGAATGTAGCGGCAGTCAATCTCCTTGAAGAAATGATAGAAATCCAGCGGATAGTCGGCATTGAAGTCGTTGACTACGGCCAGGGCATTCCATTCCACTCCATGTTTTTTTAGCAGTTGAATGCCCTGCATCACCTTGACGAATGACGGGCGTCCCTGACGGTTCTTTCGGTATTCGTCGTGGAACTCCTGCGGACCGTCAATCGACACGCCTACCAGCCAGTTGTTCTTTCGGAAAAACTCGCACCATTCATCGTTCAGCAACGTACCGTTGGTTTGGATGCAATTGTCGATGGTTCGTCCGCCGGCATATTTCTGTTGCAGTTCTATCACCCGTTTGTAGAAACTCAGCGGGCGCATCAGGGTTTCTCCTCCGTGCCAGGTGAAGAGGACCTGCGGCATGGTTTGGGAACTGATGTATTCACGGATGAACTTTTCCAGCAGTTCGTCGCTCATCACGTGTTTGGAGATGTCTTTATACAAGTTCGCCTTTTCCAGGTAGTAACAATAGTCGCATGCCAGGTTGCAGACCGCTCCGACGGGTTTGGTCATCACATACAGCGGGCGGGCGAAAGGCGCAATGGTTTGGTTCATGGTATTTTTGTTTAGGTAAGTGATCAAGTTATTTTTCAGCGGTTTCTTTGTGCTCGGGAGTCTCCGTTAAGTGTTCCAGCAGTCCTTGGCAGGCATCTTCCAAGATGTCGAGCACATTCTCAAAGCCCTGTGCCCCTCCATAGTAAGGGTCGGGCACATGGTCGATGACCTTGGTACGGCAGAACTCCGTCATGCGATGGATTTTCTGTTCGCTCTCCAAATCGGGTGCTTTCTCTCGGAGGGCATCGATGTTGCGGTCGTCCATTCCTAGAATCCAATCGAAGTGATAGAAATCTTCCGTACGGACCGGGCGTGAACGGTGCGTCAGCTCATAGCCTCTGCGGATGGCATGTGCCCGCATGCGCGCATCCGGCAATTCTCCTTCGTGAAAGCCGATGATGCCTGCAGAATCAATTTCAAACTCTTTTTCTCTTCTCGCCCGGCGTACCAGGGTACGCATGATTTCTTCGGCAGAAGAGGAACGGCAGATGTTGCCGAGACAGACAAAAAGTATGCGTTGTTTTTTCATTTGTCGAGGTGTAAATACTGTTTAAAACGGGCCACATCGGTGTTCAGGATGAGGCTCTCCGGAAATTCGGTTTCCTTGACCAGTTCCAGGGCATGGTCGTAGGTTGCGATGTCGAACGAGATGTGGGCGTCACTTCCCAGGATGACCGGTACTTCGTATTGTTTGCAGAGACGGAGTATCTCCAGGTTGTTGGGACGTGCCTCTACTTTCTTGCGGCAGGGCTTCAGGGAACTGTTGTTGATTTCCAGCAACGTGTGATTCGCCTTAGCGGCCTGTACAATCGGTTCGAAAATCAGTTTGGCGGTTCCGTCACCTGGGTGGCTGATGATGTGCGTGTACGGATTTTCAATGGCCTTGATCATGCCGTGAGTATTTTCCTCGGGAGTGCCCGGCGTGTAGCATAAAGAGTGAATCCCCGCAATCCGTAGGTCCAGCAGGTTCATGTGAAACTCGTCCAGGTCGAGGTTACCTTCTGTGTCGAGGATGTTGATTTCCGCTCCGAGCAGGAGTTCGATGCCGTACATCTTCCGTGGCACCACGTGCAGGTTGCGGAAATAAATCAGGTGGCAGCTTCCGGGGATGCCCGGTGTATGTTCCGTGATGCCGAGCAGCTTCAGTCCCTTGTCGGCAGCTGCCCGTGCCATTTCCTGCAGGCTGCTGAACGCATGTCCGCTGGCGATGGTGTGCGTATGTACATCTAATTCTATGTTCATTGTGATATGGTTTAAGTAGGGTCTACATCATAATATACCATGAGCGAACGGAAACGCTCGTCTTCTATCAGGCTCCGTTGCACTTGGGTCAGGTAACGGCGTACTTTGCTCAGCGAGGCTTCCTGTTCTATCTTGATGACAATCTTCCGGATGAAGAGCGATTGTATCCGGGCCACCGGTGGTTTGTCTGGTCCCAGTATCCGTTCGCCCATGCCTTGGCGCAGACGGGCAGCCATAAGCTCTGCTGCCTGCGTCAGAATGTCTTCTTTGCGGTGCTTCAGGTACACATAAACCAGGCGGTAGAAAGGAGGATATTTGAAAAGTCTCCGTTCTTCCATCTGTTCTTGGTACAGACTCGCATAGTCGTTGGCCATAATCTGGTGGATGAGCGGGTTCTCCGGCGATTTGGTCTGGAGCACCACCAGTCCCTGTTTGTTCTTTCGTCCGGCTCGTCCGGCCACCTGCGCCATAAGCTGGAAGGCCCGTTCATACGAGCGGAAGTCGGGATAGTTCATCATGGAGTCGGCATTCAGGATGCCTACCACACTTACCCGGTCGAAGTCGAGTCCTTTGGAAATCATCTGCGTGCCAATCAGGATATCCGTTTTTCCTTCCTCAAAGTCGCTGATGATGCGTTCGTAAGCCGTACGGGTACGGGTGGTGTCCAAGTCCATCCGGGCTACCCGGGCTTCCGGGAAAATCTGTTTGATGTCGTCTTCTATCTTTTCCGTTCCGAAGCCCCGGTTTACCAGTTCCACTCCGCCACAAGCCGGACAAGCCGTGGGTACAGCGTAGGTATAGCCGCAGTAGTGGCACGTCAGTTGGTGAAGCACCTTGTGATAGGTCAGGCTCACGTCACAGTTCTTGCAACGGGGAACCCATCCACAAGTGCGACATTCAATCATCGGCGCGAAGCCCCGTCGATTCTGGAACAGGATGACCTGCTCCTTTTGCTCCAAGGCTTCCCGTATCTTTTGCAACAGCAGGGGAGAGAACTGGGCCGTCATCCGTTTCTTACGGGCCAGTTCCTTGATGTCCACCAGTTCGATGTGCGGCAGCTGGATTTGCTGGTGACGCTCCGTCAGTTCCACGAGTCCGTATTTCCCGCTCCGGGCATGGAAATAACTTTCCAGACTGGGAGTAGCCGTGCCCAGCAAAGTCTTGGCCCCGTACATGGAAGCCAGCATGATGGCCGCGTTCCGGGCATGATACCGTGGGGCAGGGTCTTGCTGCTTGTAGCTCGTTTCATGTTCCTCGTCCACGATGACCAGTCCCAGTCGCCGGAATGGCAGGAATACGGACGAACGGACTCCCAGTATCACGTCGTAATCTTGCTCGGTGAGTTGTTTCTGCCAGATTTCCACCCTTTCCGCATCGGGAAACTTGGAATGATACACTCCCAGCCGGGCTCCGAACACCCTTCGCAACCGTTCGGTGATTTGGGTGGTGAGGGCAATTTCCGGAAGGAGGTAGAGTACCTGCTTGCCGGCTTTCAGCACTTCTTCTATCAGGTGGATATAGATTTCAGTCTTGCCACTGGCCGTGACTCCATGCAGCAGACAGACATTTTTCGTCTGAAAACAAGTCAGAATTTCGTAAAAGGCTCGTTGCTGAGCGGGGCTGAGGGTATGTACGGGGACCGTTTCGGTTTCTTTGTCAGTCAGTCGGCCGATTTCGTACAGATAAGTCTCCAGTATTTGTTTGTCTACCAGATTCTTGAAAATGGACTGGGTTTGTCCGGATGCTTCCAGCAGTTGCTTCTTGCTGACTTCCCGGATGTCTTTCCCTTGGGCATTCCATCCCGACAGTTCCAGGTATTTCATCAGAATGGCCTGCTGTTTGGGAGCCCGTGCCAGCATATCAAATTTTATGTGCAGGTGATGTTCGTTCTGCAAAGCCTCTGTCAGGCGGACCCGTACTTCCGTGCGTGGCTTGTAGCTCCGCTTGATTTCTTCCTTGATGCAGATGGCTTCTTTCTCCAGCAGCGACTTGATGACCGGCAACAGATTCTTCATCCCACTGGCCTTCTCCAGTTGCGTGACACATTGTTCCGGGTCGGCGCTGAGCAAGTCCAGGATACGCTGTTCCCGTGGAGGAAGCGGTTCCGAAGCCACAAAGTCCGGGTTGTATTCCACCAGCGTTTCACTTTCCAGCTTCATGCCCGAAGGCAGAGCCGCTTTATACACATCGCCCAGCGTACAGAGATAATAGTCGGCCAGCCATTTCCAGAAAGAGAACTGACGGGCCAATAAGACGGGGCGCGAATCGAGTACTTCCGAAATGTCCTTCGTCTCGTATGCCTCGGGAGCCGTTTCATGTACTTTTGTTACGATGGCTGTATGAAACTTCTTCGGACCGAAGGATACGATGACCCGACAGCCCGGTTGTACACTCTCTTCCAGGCTTTCCGGAAGCGAGTAAGTATATTGGCTGGCAATGGGCAGCGGAACGATGACATCTACGAACTTTTTCATACTGCAAAGGTATAAAAAGCCCCTCACATAGCTGGTTCCCTTCTGAAACTTTTATAGCTTTGTGTCCTGGTTTTAATATTTAATGAAAAATGAAAATTTACAATATCGGAATTATCGGGTGTGGCGGAATTGCCTGCAAAATGGCGGCCACCCTTGGAGGAATGAAAGGAGTGAAACGGTATGCCGTGGCTTCGCGTACGTTGGAGAAGGCACAGGCTTTTGCCGACAAGTGGGAGTTTGCGAAGGCCTACGGAAGTTATGAGGAACTGGCCTCAGACCCGGAAGTCGACTTGATTTACATTGCGACCCCTCATGCCATGCATTACGACAATGCCCGTATGTGTATCGAAAAAGGCAAGCCTGTGTTGTGTGAGAAGGCCTTTACCGCCAATGCCCGTCAGGCTGCCGAGCTGCTGAAACTGGCCGAGGAAAAAAAGGTATTCCTGACCGAAGCTATCTGGACCCGCTACATGCCGCTTTCACTGAAGATTCGGGAGCTGCTGGAAGAAGGAGTCATCGGTACGCCTTATATGCTTTCGGCTAATTTGGGCTATGTGATTGACCGGAAAGAACGCATCCTGCGTCCGGAATTGGCGGGAGGTGCGTTGTTGGACTTGGGAGTGTATCTGCTCAACTTTGCCGCCATGTATTTCGGTAAGGAGATTGCTTCCGTACATTCTGTTTGTCAGAAGACCGATACGGGGGTCGATGCACAGGAAAACATCACCTTGCTGTTCCAGGATGGAAAGATGGCGGCTTTGCAGGCCAGTATTCATGCCGTGACCGACCGTATGGGAGTGATTTCGGGCGATAAAGGTCATCTGATTGTGGAGAATATCAACAACCCACAGTCGGTTCGAATTTTGGATGCCAACTATCAGACGGTAGCGGTGTACGAAGCTCCGCAGCAGATTACAGGTTACGAATACCAGGTATATGCCTCTTTGGAAGCCATCGAGAAAGGCTGGCTGGAATCGCCGTATATGCCGCACGCCGAGACGCTACGCCTCATGCAGCAGATGGATGCCCTCCGCAAGGAATGGGGAGTGGTATATCCCTGTGATAAAGAATAAGTTTGACTCGTATAAAAAAGAAGAACCTCTTTTAAAGCTGCTTGAACGCACTTTAAAAGAGGCCTTTTTATAATTGGCAGATTGAATCAGAACATATAAGCAATGGATACTTGCCAGCTGTTATTCTTGAAACCTTCTGACTTTCCGTCTTCAGTGTTGACCATGATACCATTGTCTTTCAAACCGATGTTGTAGTTGGCACCGAGGTGTACATGACCCAAAAGTTTCAAGCCAGCACCTACGTTCAAGCTGGTGGTCTTTTTGTTGAACTCGCATATATCCTTGAACCAGCGGTCTCCTACATTAAATCCAAATTGAGGACCTACTGCCAGATAAGCTCCTATTACGCTGCTGAATCCGATGCTCCATTTCAAGTTAATCGGAATTTCGATGCTTTTTCTGGTGGTACTTCCGGCTTCTGTGTCAATACCCGATTGGTTATAAAGGGCTGCGACGTCGATGCCTACTCCCAAAAGCGGCAATGTAAACTCTGCCGTCGGACCTACAAAGAATCCTGTTCTGTTATCTGGGTTGAAGACTTCTTTTGTCAGAGAAATCTTGGAGATGTTCAAACCTCCTTTAAGCCCGAATTGTATTTGCCCCTGCGCCGGAATGGCGAACGCCAGACAGGCTATCACCATCAGTGTAGATAATAACTTTTTCATATTTCACTTTGTTTAGACGTTTTCACAAAGTTAGACATAAATTGGAAATAAAAAAGAGGAAATAGGAGAAATATACTATCTTTTTTAAAGAATTTATAGTAAGACAAAAATCTTTTTGTAGATGGTTTACGGAAGTAAACTCAAGAATGATTCCCGAACCGGGAGGTATCCACATCTTTTACTTCTTTTTTCTTGTATCCGCCAAAACGGTAACTGAACGAAAGGGTGACACTCTGCAGGTAGCTTTTGGTATTCATGTCGAGATACTGTGCTCCGTTCCGGACTCTGGTCTTGGGGTTCATCGTGTTGAAAATGTCACTGCCTTTCAGTTGGAGCATGGCCCTGTCTTTGGCAAAGGTATAGCGCAAGGCGGCATCCACGAAGCCTACCGGTTGGATGTCGTAGCTTCCTTGTATGGACTGGGTCTGCCCGAAAGCGGTGACTTCCATTTTCAGGTTGGGCCGGCGGCACAGCTGGAAGGTATTTATCCACTGGCCGACTCCTACCCATTGCTGTTGGTTGAAAGGCGCATCATAGTATGCGCTGGCCTTGTCGTGCTTTAAGCTTGCCTGCAGGGTGAGGCGACTGTCCCACCAGTGGCCCACCTTGAAAGGAAGGATGGCAGTAAAAGCGAGCTCTTGGCTGTAATCCCAGTTTTGCCAGTTGTAGATGGCTTTCAGGCGGTCGGAATTCAGGTAGACGGTCTGCATGAAATAGTCGGGTATATAGCTGTAGCTTGCCTGAAAGATGTACTTGCTTTTCAGAATGTAGGTCAGGTCGACATCATATTCGGTGTAAGGGCGGAGGAAGGGATTCCCTACACTCTCGTTGTAGCCGTTCAGGTAGCTGGTGGCTCCGCTCAGTGTCCAGTAGTCGGGGTAGGTCTTGTCGGAACTGAAGGACAGCTGGAGGATGTGGGAGGCCGACGGCATGTAATTCAACTGGAGAGTGGGGTAGACGGCCCATTTCCGGTAATCCTGCATTTGATAGTATTCCAAGGTGGCAGAAGCACTCAGCGTCCATTGGGAGTTGAACGGCTTGTCGAATCCG
This sequence comes from Phocaeicola fibrisolvens, assembly GCF_025567125.1. Classification (NCBI taxonomy): domain Bacteria; kingdom Pseudomonadati; phylum Bacteroidota; class Bacteroidia; order Bacteroidales; family Bacteroidaceae; genus Phocaeicola; species Phocaeicola fibrisolvens. The sequence goes on from NZ_JAOQJI010000037.1 coordinate 34,274, forward strand.
GCGTAGACGTTGTAGGTATATTCACGGATGCGGTTGTACAGGTTCTGGCCCTGCATTTCCGGCAAGTCATAGTCTTGTATGTTCCGGTTGTGCACGTAGGAAAAGGAAGTCCCGTAGTTCAGCATCCAGTCGTGCGGCAGTGAATGGCTCTGGTCGGCATAGATTTTCCAGCGGTCGATGTGCTGGTCGGAACGGCTGACGAAACGGGTTTCCACTTCTTCCGGGCTTTGGTCGAAGAAATTTTGGGTATCGGTTGAGGTGAAATTGGTATAGTCGGCACCGGCCCGGAAACCGAATCCGGAGGTGTAGTTCAAGGCGGCGTTGTGCATCTGATGGTGTGTGCGGGAATCATTGAACGATTCGGAGATGCTGCCGCTGGAATGGCTGTGGTGCTGGCTGTTAGGGCTGAACTGGGTGGTGTACGACAATTCGAGGGAGTTGTCGGCATCGAACTTGTAGGTTCCTCCGGCCCGCAGGGTATGTGCCAGGCTGCGTCCCGTATGTTCGGTCACCTGGTTCACGTTGTACACCGGTCCTTTCACCGTATGATGAGCGAGGAAGTCGATGTAACCGCGGGTGTAGCTGCTTTGAAGGTTGTACATGAAATCCAGGTCGACTTTGGGAGAAGTATAGGCCAGTGTGACCCCTCCGTTGCCGCCGGCTTCCTTCTGCTGTTTGTATTCACCGCGGATTTCTCCTTGCAGCCCTCCTTCCCCGGGCTTGTATCCTTTCAGCACGAGGTTGATGGCGGCCCCGCGTACGTGGTACTGTGGAGGAGCGCTGTACATCACTTCTGCCTTTTCCACGCGTGAAGCCGGCATCCCCTTTAAGAGCGTGATGAGTTGTTCGTAGGTCATGGACGAGGGACGGCCGTTCAGCAGCAGACTGACGCCGCCTGCCCCAGCCAAGGTCAGTACGTCGTTCTGTTCAATCACGCCCGGAAGCTGTTTGAGGGCTTCGTAAGCATTGGTGACCAACCGCTGGGAAATCAGCTGCGGCATGTCGTAGCTCAGACGGCTGCCTTCCACGGTGACCAGCGGGCGTTCTCCTTCTACTACGACTTCCTGAAGGGCGTAGTCTTTCGGCTGCAACACAAATGTACCGACATCTCTTCCGCTTCCCTCTTTTTCCAGGGTTTCATACAGCAGGTGCTGGAAGAGCAGGCGGTAACGTGTCGGCTGGTGATTCAGCAGAAAGGTGCCGTCGGTATTCGTGATGGTGGCTTCTACAAATACAGAATCAATGGTTTGGAGTACGACCGTGGCTCCGTCAATGGGCTGGTGCGACGGGTCGGTGACTTTTCCTGTGATGGTTTGTGCAGTGACTGTGCCGAGCATCGTACCGAGCAGTAACAAGATGCTCACTAAAAAATACTTTTTCATATCGTTCGTGTCTTTATCTTTCATTATCTTTGACACTGCAAAACTAAAAAGCCCGTTTTGCTTTTTGGGTTAAGGCAAGGTTAACGCTACGTTAACGGCTTTCGTTTACGTGAAGAATATACGGTTATGAAGATGAAACACATTCGCTGGATTGCGGTAGTGGGACTGATTGCGATTGTCGAACTGCAGTATGTCTGGCTGGTCAATACTTACAAGCTGACACGGGAGAATGTCATGCGGCAAAGTCATGAGCTCTTCAAGGACGCGGCGCTTCAGGAAACTTTCTGTCGGATGAGCCTCTGGAAGCAATTGTATGGGAAGAAGGATTCCACGTATACTTATCAATTTAAACTGGAAGAGGAGGTGGAGGACAGCGATACGCTGCAGTCTTCTACTCCGGAAACGCGCGAGTTCATCGAATCGGCAGTCTTTATCGCCCTGCAGGAAGGGGTGCTGAATACGTTCAAGATGGATGTGTCTTTGTATCGTTTGGATTCCATTTATACCCACCTGCTGGACTCGGTCGGTATCTCGGCCAAGGTGTCGACTTGTATGACAGATTCGTTGGGGAATGTGTTGCAGGCATCCTCTCCGCAGGCAAAGCTGGAGGGGCAGAAATATTTGAAAACGCAACCGGTAGCTCTCGACATGGCACATACTCGCTATCTGCAAGGGGTGATTCTGAATCCCTACTGGGTGATTTTCCAGCGTATGACGCTGCTGCTGATTGCCACGGTGCTGATTATGGCGTTGGTCATTGTCTGTATTGTGTATCAGATACGGGTCATTATCCGTCAGGACAAGATTGCCAAGGTAAGGGAGGATTTCTCGTATGCCATGATTCACGACATGAAGACGCCGCTGAGTTCCATCCTGATGGGAACGGAGATTCTGGAAAGTGGGCGTTTAGACGGACAGCCGGAAAAGAAGGAACGGTATTTCCGGATTGTGAAGGAGGAGGGAGAGCATCTGCTGGCACTGACCAACAAGGTGCTGACACTTTCCAAACTGGAGAATCATGCACTGAAATTAGAGCAGACGGATTGTCTGCTCCGACCGATTTTGGAGGATTTGGCGGAGAAGTACAAGGCGAAGGCAACCAAGCCGGTGACGTTTGTCTGGCATTTGCAGGAAGAAACGGTCTGGGCGGACGAGGAATTTCTGAAAGAAGCGCTCAGCAACCTGATAGACAATGCCTTGAAGTATTCGGGTGAATCGGTGGAGATTACGTTCGTTTCGGAACGGAAAGCGGATGGAACGGTCTGTGTGACGGTGGCCGACAATGGCTTCGGTATTCCTTTAAAAGACCAGCGGAAGATTTTTGAGAAATATGAACGGGCAGAAGCCAGTGCGCGCAGCCGTTCCGGAGGTGCTCCCGGCTTTGGACTGGGACTGAACTATGTGCTCCGGATTATGGAGGCACACGACGGGCGGGTGACACTGGAAAGCATGGAGGGCGAATACAGTCGGTTTACGTTGGTTTTCCCTCCAGAGAGTGCCATGGACGATAAAAAAGAGGAACAATAATATGGAAGGACAGATCATCAAACTGCTGTTAGTGGAAGACGATGCGAACCTGTGTTATATCATTCAGGGAGGCCTGGAGGATATGATTGGCGGGTATAAAGTGCTGACGGCAGCCAATGGCGAGGAAGGGCTGAAGGTGTGGAAGGCAGAGCAGCCGGATGTCATCGTGGCCGACATAGAGATGCCGGTGATGGACGGGTATGAGATGGTGAAACGTATCCGGGAAGAAGATGAGCATATCCCCATCTTGTTTACTTCCGGACGGGTTTCGCCGAAAGATGTAGTGAAAGGTTATGAACTGGGTGTGAACAACTATGTCAAGAAGCCTTTTCTGGCCGAGGAACTGCATGCGCATGTCACGGCTTTGTTGAAACTGACCCGGGGCCTGCAGGTACAGAAGGAGGTGCCGGAGGTATCCATCGGGCGACTGTTCTCGTTTGATACCACACGTGGAGTCTTGAAGCAGAAAAGCGGAGAAGAACGTATGCTGACGGTGCGGGAGGCCGATTTGCTCCGTATGTTGTGCGAGCACAAGGGGCAGGTCGTACGGCGGGAGGTTATCTTGTCGCGTCTGTGGAATACAGAGGAGGATTATTTCGCTTCGCGCAGCCTGGATGTCTTCGTGTCGCGTCTGCGCAAATTGCTGGCGAACGATGAGACAGTGGAGCTGAAGACCGTGAAGGGCGTCGGTTTGATATTGGAAGAAAGAAAAGTTTAATTTAAATACAAAACGAATATGCAATATTTTAAGAGTGATTACATGGAAGGAGCGCATCCGCTGATTCTGGAGCGCTTGAGTCAGACGAATATGGAAAAAACTTCGGGTTACGGCACGGATGAGTATTGTGCTTCGGCCCGTCGGAAAATTGCAGAGGCATGCGGCTGTCCGCAGGCGGAAGTGCATTTCATGGTGGGAGGTACGCAGACCAATGCCACGGTCATTACGGCAGTGTTGCGTCCGTATGAGGGTGTGATTGCGGCGGTAACCGGTCACATCAACCAGCATGAAGCCGGAGCGGTGGAAGCGGGAGGCCATAAGGTGCTGGCTTTGCCTCACCACGAAGGAAAACTGGATGCAGCGGAGGTAGACCGTTATGTGACAGCCTTTTATCAGGACCCGAGCTGGGACCACATGGTGGCACCGGGGATGGTGTATATTTCGCATCCGACGGAGTACGGTACACTGTACACCTTGGAAGAACTGAAGGCGTTGTCTGCCGTATGTCGCAAGCATAAGATTCCGTTGTTCTTGGATGGGGCCCGTCTGGGTTACGGACTGGCGGCACGGGATACGGATGTGACCTTGAAGGACATCGCTACCTTGTGTGATATTTTCTATATCGGAGGAACCAAGGTAGGAGCGTTGTTTGGAGAAGCCGTGGTGATTCCGCAGCCCGGAATGATTCGTCAGTTTGATACGATTATCAAGCAGCGGGGTGTATTGTTGGCTAAAGGACGTCTGCTGGGCTTGCAGTTCGATACCCTGTTTACCGACGGGTTGTATGTGAAGATTGCCCGTCATGCCATCGATATGGCGGAGCGGATTGTGGAAGGTCTGAAGGCATACGGCTATACATTTTTCATTCGTCCGCAGAGTAACCAGTTGTTTGTCACGCTCGAAAACTGTTTGTTTGAGAGACTGGTGCAGCGCGTCGGATTTGAAGTCTGGGAAAAACGTGCCGACGGAACGACGGTGGTACGTATTGCTACCAGCTGGGCCACTCGGGAAGAAGATGTAGCCGAATTGCTGGAAGAGTTGAAAAAGAAATAACCGCTAATAAATAGTGGAATTAAGCAGTCGGCCTCGCAAAGCCATCGGTTTTTACCATGGCGTCTTGCGGGGCCGGCTGTGTTTATTTCGCCTCTTCTTCCTTGAACCAAGAGGCATACATCAGGTAGCCGTTGGCAATTTTCTGATTGAGTTCCTTGCTTTGTGCCGGATCGACTTTCTTGATGAACTTGGCCGGAACACCTCCCCAGAGGGTATGGGGCTCGATGACGGTGTTTGCCAACACCAGGGCACCGGCAGCCACGATGGCTCCTTCTCCCACTACAGCATGGTCGAGTAGGGTAGACCCCATGCCAATCAGGGCATTGTCGTGTACGCAGGCCCCGTGAAGTGTCACGTTGTGGCCGATGGATACGTCGTTGCCGATTTCTACAGTCGATTTTTCATACAAGGTGTGGAGTACGGTGCCGTCTTGGATGTTCACCCGGTCGCCGATGCGGATGGAGTTCACATCGCCCCGAAGTACGGCATTGAACCATACGCTACAGTCGCGTCCCATTACTACGTCGCCAATAATCGTGGCGTTATCGGCCAGATAACAGTTTTCGCCGATTTGAGGAGTAAATCCTCTGACAGATTTTATTAGTGCCATAAGTTTGTTTCATTTGATAAAGCGGCCTAAGTTAGTAGATTTTTGGGAATTCTCTATGATTTTTGTAGGTCTTGCAGCAGCTTTTTCCGTAGAAGTTGAATGCTGACAGGGCTGATTCTTTCAGGAAAGGGAGTATTTTTCAGAAATGCTAGGGCAATAAATCTCTTTTTTCTCTCTGTTTTCTATGTTTCCAATGTGTAAACCGTAGGTTTTCCTTTCGGGAAACGTACGTTTTCCTTGGCGGAAACCTACGTTTCCCGAAAGGGAGACATAGAAAATGTCGGGAGCTTTGGGACAAAATGTGCCTGCGGTGTGAATTTTTCGGGGCGTTATTTGTCATGCAGCATGGAATAATCACGGATTTTATGGTGGACTGGTGATTCCGTTTCCTGCATTTTTCGGGCGTTTTTTCGGTTTTTGGCCTTCGTGCAGAAGAATTCCGGGCAGGATTTTCCGCGTTTTTGCTGTTTTTTGTACCGGTTCGGCATGTATTTTTGCCTTTCCCTTTTACGTATGCGAGTATATGCGTGCGTACACATGCCCGCGCGAAATACATAATGTAGGGCTGTTTCCGTCCGTTTTTCCCTTGTCCAAAAAATGTCCACATACAATTGGTTCTTATTCAGTGATTTACAAAAATTCTTCAAAATTTCCGCAAAAAAGTATTGCGTAAAAGTTGCAGAACCGGAAAAAGTGCGTACCTTTGCAACCGCTTTCGAGAGGGAGAGCCGCTGAGAATGACAGAATGGTAAAGAGAGGCAGACTTACTGAAGGCGCTGCACCCGAGTATCTTACCTTGCAGGGACGCAAGGGAGCGAGAAAAGGATAAGCCCGGAGAGGTCCTCCTGAAAAACTTTTTCGAAAAAAAACTTCGAAAAAATTTGGAGGGAAAGAAAAAACGCCTTACCTTTGCAAACGCTTTCCCCCTGAAACGGGAGCTCAAGAAAAGATAGTTCTTTGAAAGACTTTAGATAAACAAACGAAGATGTAGTACAAGAAGTAGTCTTATATATAATGTATATGTGAGATGAAACAAGAACCGTCAATAACCTGAAAAGGATATAGAAAATCGGTTTCCTGGAACAGAATCAACGATACCCGCAAGGGTAAGAGAATATTTTACAATGAAGAGTTTGATCCTGGCTCAGGATGAACGCTAGCTACAGGCTTAACACATGCAAGTCGAGGGGCAGCATGAACTTAGCTTGCTAAGTT
>NZ_JAOQJI010000038.1:0-38593 GCF_025567125.1 Phocaeicola fibrisolvens
AGGGCGTCGAGTCAGATGCGGCAGACGCGAAACCAAGTGATCTACCCTTGGCCAGGATGAAGTCTGGGTAACACCAGATGGAGGTCCGCACCAATAAGCGTTGAAAAGCTTCTGGATGAGCTGAGGGTAGGGGTGAAAGGCTAATCAAACTTGGAGATAGCTCGTACTCCCCGAAATGCATTTAGGTGCAGCCTCGCGGGTTACTGATGTGAGGTAGAGCGACTGATTGGATGCGAGGGCTTCACCGCGTGAGCCATTCTGGAGCGTATGGAAAAGCAAATGTAGGTATAAGTAACGATAAAGGGGGTGGGAAACCCCCTCGCCGAAAGACTAAGGTTTCCTGATCAACGCTAATCGGATCAGGGTAAGTCGGGTCCTAAGGCTCAGCCGAACGGCGAGGCCGATGGCAGAAACGGTTAATATTCCGTTACTACCTTTGAGGGTGACGTGGGGAAGCAGCAGTGACACCGCCGCCGGCTGACGGAATAGCCGGTTGAAGGGTGTAGGTTTTGATTTCCGCAGGCAAATCCACGGAAAGAGCCGAACCTGATAGTACGCCAACTCCTTCGGGAAGCGGCGATAGTGCGGGTAAGCAGACTGCCGAGAAAATCCGCTAAACATAACTTCAGAGGTACCCGTACCGCAAACGGACACACGTAGTCGGGTTGAATATACTAAGGCGCTTGAGTGAATCACGGTTAAGGAACTAGGCAAACTGACCCTGTAACTTCGGGATAAAGGGTCCCTACCCAGAAATGGGAGGGCGCAGAGAATAGGTCCAGGCAACTGTTTAACAAAAACACAGGGCTGTGCGAATATGAAAGTAGAGGTATACAGCCTGACACCTGCCCGGTGCTGGAAGGTTAAGAGGAGATGTCATCGCAAGAGAAGCATTGAATTGAAGCCCCAGTAAACGGCGGCCGTAACTATAACGGTCCTAAGGTAGCGAAATTCCTTGTCGGGTAAGTTCCGACCTGCACGAATGGTGTAATGATCCGGACGCTGTCTCAACCGTGAGCTCAGTGAAATTGTAGTATCGGTGAAGATGCCGATTACCCGCGATGGGACGAAAAGACCCCGTGAACCTTTACTATAGCTTAGCATTGAATTTGGGCACGCGATGTGTAGGATAGGTCGGAGGCTGAGAGACGGGCACGCCAGTGTTCGTGGAGCCGCTGTTGAAATACGACCCTTCGTTTGTTTGAGTTCTAACTCCTGGCAGGAGGACATTGCTTGGTGGGTAGTTTGACTGGGGTGGTCGCCTCCAAAAGCGTAACGGAGGCTTCTAAAGGTGCCCTCAGGACGATCGGTAACCGTCCGCAGAGTGTAATGGCAGAAGGGCGCTTGACTGGGAGACAGACAGGTCGAGCAGGTAGGAAACTAGAGCATAGTGATCCGGTGTTTCCGAATGGAAGGGACATCGCTCAAAGGATAAAAGGTACTCCGGGGATAACAGGCTGATCCCTCCCAAGAGCTCATATCGACGGAGTGGTTTGGCACCTCGATGTCGGCTCGTCACATCCTGGGGCTGGAGAAGGTCCCAAGGGTTGGGCTGTTCGCCCATTAAAGTGGCACGCGAGCTGGGTTCAGAACGTCGTGAGACAGTTCGGTCTCTATCTATCGTGGGCGTATGAAATTTGCGTGGCTCTGACACTAGTACGAGAGGACCGTGTTGGACCGACCTCTGGTTTGCCGGTTGTGCCGCCAGGCGCATCGCCGGGTATCCAAGTCGGGATCGGATAAGCGCTGAAAGCATCTAAGTGCGAAGCCGGCCACAAGATTAGATTTCTCAGGGTCGTTGAAGACGACAACGTTGATAGGATGCAGGTGTAAAGCTGGAGACAGCAAAGCCGAGCATTACTAATTGCCCGTCAGCTTTCCTTATCCGCGCCGGGCGGATGGAAAACATCGAAGGATGATATATACGTTCAGCCGAGTGCTGGGATTGCTTGCTTGTAAGTCATGATAAAATATGATTGATAAGGAAAATGGGTACGTTGTTCATTATTCATTTTTCATTATTAATTGAAAGGATATTAAGGTGACTATGGCGCGAAGGTTCCACCTCTTCCCATTCCGAACAGAGAAGTTAAGCTTCGCCACGCCGATGGTACTGCGTACAAGTGGGAGAGTAGGTAGTCGCCGTTTTACAGAGAGCCTCGAGATAGCAATATCTCGGGGCTTTTTTTGTGCCCGTAAGGGAACGGGGAGTAATACTTTTAAATAAATTGGCATCTGCTTTGGGGGCGTCGAATCAGAAAATCAGTATTTCTGTTTGTCCCTGCGAGTGGTTTTCGTATCTTTGGAAAAGAGAATCAAAGCGAATATTCTTTTTAATTGATCAGATGAATATGAAAACACACACCTTTCATTTTTTGAGAGCCATTTGTCTCGGGGGATTGTTGAGTGCGTCCGCTTTCTGTGTACATGCTGAGAATACAGTGTATCTTCCTTCGTCGGAGAATTTGCAGGCGCGAAAAGAGTTTCAAGATAATAAGTTCGGCATTTTTCTGCATTGGGGAATTTACAGTATGTTCGGGCAAGGAGAATGGTACATGAATAACGATAACATCGACTGTCATGAATATGCAAAAGTGGCCTCTGGCTTTTATCCTTCCCGATTTGATGCGCATGAGTGGGTCGCGGCTATCAAGGCTTCTGGTGCCCGGTATATCTGCATTACTTCCCGTCATCATGACGGGTTTTCCATGTTTCATACAAAATATTCGGATTACAACGTGGTGGATGCGACACCTTTCAAACGGGATGTTATTAAGGAATTGGCTGAAGAGTGTCAGAAGCAGGGCATCAAGTTGCATCTATATTATTCCCATCTGGATTGGACACGAGAGGACTACTATCCTTTGGGAAGAACGGGACACGGAACTGGCCGTACTTCGCACGGGGAATGGGCTACTTATTATGAGTTCATGAATCATCAGTTGACGGAGTTACTGACCAATTATGGTCCGATTGGAGCAATTTGGTTTGACGGAATGTGGGATCAGCCTGACGGATTCGACTGGAAGCTGGATGAACAGTACGCATTGATTCATAAATTACAGCCGGCCTGCCTGATTGGCAACAATCATCATAAGGCACCTTATCCCGGAGAGGACTTCCAGATGTTTGAGCGAGACTTGCCCGGTGAGAATAAAGCGGGCTTCTCCGGTGAGTCTGTGGTAGGGCGATTGCCTTTGGAAACTTGTGAAACAATGAATGGTATGTGGGGATATCAGATAAAAGACCAGAATTACAAGTCGGTTACGGAATTGGTCCGTCTGTTAGTCCGTGCGGCAGGGAAGGGGGCCAATTTGCTGATGAACATTGGCCCACAGCCTAATGGAGAACTTCCGGCGGTGGCCGTTGAACGGCTGAGAGGGGTCGGAAAGTGGATGTCGGAAAACGGGGATACCATCTATGGCACTGCAGCTGGAAACGTGATGACTGCCTCATGGGGCACGACTACCCGGAAGGGAAACATGCTTTACGTGCATCTGCTGACGGATGAAATGCCCCAGTTTGTGACGTTGCCTCTGACGGAGAAAGTTCTTTCTTCTAATGTATTTCATACCGGAGAGAAGGTGAAATGGGAAAAAATTCAAGGGGGCATTGTGTTACATACTGAAAATTTGGAGCCTTCTGTGGATTGTATTGTCGCGTTGAAATTAAAGGAATAATTATATTTGCAATAAAAAATAGAATGCCATGGTGATAAAAACAATTTTAGATACTGATTTATATAAGTTTACGACTTCATACGCCTATATCAAGCTCTTCCCGTACGCTATGGGAACCTTTACGTTCAAGGATAGAGACGACACGGAATATACGGAAGGTTTTCTGGAGGCGTTGAAGAATGAAATCCATAACCTGGAAATGGTGAAACTGGCACCGGAGGAACTGGAATATATGACTTCTCATTGTCGTTTCCTTCCGAGAGTGTATTGGGAATGGCTATCGTCTTTCCGTTTCGACCCCAATAAGATAGAAGTCTGGCTGGATGAGCAGCATCATCTGCAAATGTCCGTTACGGATTATTTATATAAGGTAACATTGTATGAAGTCCCCCTATTGGCTATCGTATCGGAGATTAAAAATCAGTTCCTGAACCGTATGCCGGACAAACAGGTTATTCTGGACAAGTTGGCGGGAAAGGTGGAACTGTCGAACGCCCATCAGATGCCTTTCTCTGAATTTGGTACACGGCGCCGTTTCTCATTTGACGTGCAGAAACTGGTGGTGGAGTACTTAAAGAAACATGCCCGTTATTGTACGGGAACTTCCAATTGTTACCTGGCCATGAAATACGGGATGTTGCCTATGGGAACGCATCCGCATGAATGGTTCATGTTTCATGGAGCACAGTTCGGTTACAAGCATGCCAATTACATGGCCTTAGAAAATTGGGTAAATGTGTACGATGGAGATTTGGGTACAGCCCTGTCGGATACCTATACTTCCGATTCGTTTTTGAGTAACTTCAGCCGGAAACAGGCGAAGCTGTTTGACGGCGTACGCTGCGACTCCGGCAACGAATATGAGTTTATTGATCGTCTGATTGCCCGCTACAAGGAACTGGGGATTGACCCGACTACCAAAACCATTATTTTCAGTAATGCGCTCGACTTTGAAAAAGCACTGAAGATATTCCAGTATTGCCAAGGTAAAATACGCTGTTCGTTCGGCATTGGTACCAATTTGACGAATGACACAGGTTATCAGCCTTCTAATATTGTCATGAAGCTGTCACGCTGCAAGATGACCATGAACCAAGAATGGCGTGAGTGCGTAAAGTTGTCGGACGATATGGGTAAGCACATGGGAAGCATGACCGAAGTAGAAGCCTGTCTGCACGAATTGCGTTTGCTTTCTGAATGATAGATTTACACCCTATTGCATGTGTTTGTGTGAATTTGTTGTTTAAATATTGAAAAAACTTTCTTTTTATTTTCTTATTTCAAAATATTGTATACCTTTGCAGCAACAAAAAAGAAACGAATAAAAAGATTCTGAAAATGAACACTATGTTTTTACATATTTTGCTATGCGGTCTGATTAATCTGCTGGAAAGCCCGGTGGGAAGTGAGTCGCGTGCATGCTGATGTAAAAACAATATCATATAAAGCCTTTCTCACTTCCTTGTGCGAAAGGCTTTTTTTTAGGATTATAGGAAATAAAAAAGATACTATTATGAGTGACAGATTATTTATTTTTGATACTACGCTCCGCGATGGGGAGCAGGTACCGGGATGCCAGTTGAATACGGTTGAAAAGATTCAGGTTGCCAAACAGCTGGAAGCTTTGGGAGTAGATGTAATCGAGGCTGGATTTCCAATTTCAAGTCCGGGAGATTTCAATTCGGTAATTGAAATTTCCAAAGCTGTGACCTGGCCGACCATTTGTGCGTTGACACGTGCCGTACAGAAAGACATCGACGTGGCTGCCGAGGCGTTGCAGTATGCCAAACACAAACGTATCCATACGGGTATCGGTACATCTGATTCACATATCAAATATAAATTTAATTCTACTCGTGAAGAAATCATTGAACGGGCTGTCAATGCGGTGAAATATGCGAAACGTTATGTAGAAGACGTGGAGTTTTATGCCGAAGATGCCGGACGTACGGAGAATGAATATCTCGCACGTGTGGTGGAAGCCGTTATCAAAGCAGGAGCTACAGTGGTAAACATTCCGGATACGACTGGTTATTGCTTGCCGGATGAATACGGTGCAAAAATCAAGTACTTGATGGAGCATGTGGACGGAATAGACAAAGCCATTATTTCTACTCACTGCCACAATGACCTGGGAATGGCCACAGCTAACACCATTAACGGTGTGTTGAATGGAGCCCGTCAGGTGGAAGTGACCATTAATGGTATCGGAGAACGTGCCGGTAACACCTCGCTGGAGGAAGTAGCCATGATTCTTCGCTGTCACCACGACATCCATATCGATACGAACATCAACACGCAGAAAATCTATCCTACCAGCCGCATGGTTTCCAGTTTGATGAACATGCCGGTGCAGCCCAATAAAGCCATTGTGGGACGTAATGCATTTGCTCATTCTTCCGGTATCCATCAGGATGGAGTGCTGAAGAATGCACAGACCTACGAAATTATCGACCCGAAAGATGTGGGTATCGATGACAATGCGATTGTATTGACGGCACGTAGCGGACGTGCGGCTTTGAAACATCGTCTGCATGTGTTGGGCGTAGAAATGACGCAGGAGAAATTGGACAAGGTGTATGAGGATTTCCTGAAGCTGGCAGATAAGAAGAAAGATATTACGGATGACGATATTCTGGTATTGGCTGGAGCCGACCGCAATGTGAACCATCATATCAAACTGGAATACTTGCAGGTGACCAGTGGAGTAGGAGTCCGTTCCGTGGCCAGTCTGGGATTGAATATCAGTGGCGAACATTTTGAGGCAGCCGCTACGGGTAACGGACCGGTGGATGCAGCCATCAAGGCCGTGAAACAGATTATCAAGCGTCAGATGACCTTGAAGGAATTTACTATTCAGGCCATCAGTAAAGGTAGTGATGATGTTGGTAAGGTACACATGCAGGTGGAATACGACGGCCAGATGTACTATGGTTTCGGAGCCAACACTGACATTATTGCCGCTTCGGTAGAGGCATACATCGATTGTATCAATAAATTCAGAAAATAATTAAACGAGATATTTTTATGGCTAATACGTTATTTGACAAGATATGGGATGCACATGTGGTGCAGAAGGTGGAAGACGGACCTACCCAATTGTATATAGACCGTCTGTATTGTCACGAGGTGACCAGTCCGCAGGCTTTTGCCGGGATGCGTGCCCGTGGATTGAAATGTTTCCGTCCGGAACGCATCTATTGTATGCCGGACCACAATACGCCGACGCATGACCAAGACAAGCCGATTGAAGATCCGGTCTCAAAGGCACAGGTGGATGCGCTGGCCAAGAATGCAGCCGATTTCGGGTTGACGCATTTCGGAATGATGAACAAGAAGAACGGTATTATCCATGTGGTAGGTCCGGAACGTGGACTGACCCTTCCGGGCATGACCATTGTTTGTGGTGACTCACATACTTCTACTCACGGTGCAATGGGAGCGGTTGCTTTCGGAATCGGTACCAGTGAGGTGGAAATGGTGATGGCTTCGCAGTGCATCCTTCAGGCTCGTCCGAAAACCATGCGTATCACGATTGACGGCAAGTTGGGAAAAGGTGTGACAGCCAAGGATGTAGCCTTGTATATGATGTCGAAGATGACGACCAGTGGTGCCACAGGTTACTTTGTGGAATATGCCGGTGAAGCTATCCGCAGCCTGACCATGGAAGGACGTCTCACCCTGTGTAACTTGTCTATCGAGATGGGGGCCCGTGGAGGAATGATTGCGCCGGACGAAGTGACCTTCGAATACATTAAAGGTCGTGAATATGCGCCGAAAGGAGCGGAATGGGACAAGGCATTGGCTTATTGGAAGACGTTGAAGAGCGATGACGATGCCGTGTTCGACAAGGAGGTTCGTTTTGATGCGGCAGATATCCAGCCGATGATTACCTATGGTACCAATCCGGGTATGGGTATGGCGATTACCGCACATATTCCGACTACGGAAGGAATGAGTGACGTGGAAAAAGGTTCCTTTGAAAAATCCTTGCATTACATGGGCTTCCAGCCGGGAGAGAGTCTGCTGGGTAAAAAAGTGGACTATGTATTCCTTGGAGCTTGTACCAACGGACGTATTGAGGATTTCCGGGCTTTCGCTTCTATCGTGAAAGGACGTAAGAAAGCAGACCATATTACTGCATGGCTGGTGCCGGGTTCTTGGATGGTGGATGAACAGATTCGGCAGGAAGGACTGGATAAAGTTCTGGAAGAAGCGGGTTTTGAAATCCGTCAGCCGGGATGCAGTGCCTGTCTGGCCATGAACGACGACAAGATTCCGGCAGGAAAGTATTCCGTGTCTACCAGCAACCGTAATTTTGAAGGGCGTCAGGGACCAGGTTCCCGTACGTTGCTGGCCAGTCCGTTGACAGCGGCAGCCGCTGCCGTAACCGGTGTGATAACAGATCCGAGAACGTTAATGTAAAAAATGAGTGTCATGAAACAGAAATTCAATATCATAACAAGTACTTGTATTCCTTTGCCTTTGGAAAATGTGGATACGGACCAGATTATTCCGGCACGTTTTCTGAAAGCGACGACCCGTGATGAAAAGTTTTTTGGTGACAATTTGTTCCGCGACTGGCGTTACAATCCGGATGGTTCGTTGAACAAGGATTTTGTGTTGAACAATCCGAAGTACAGTGGACAGATTCTGGTGGCCGGAAAGAATTTCGGTAGTGGCTCCAGCCGTGAACATGCGGCATGGGCGATTGCCGGATATGGTTTCAGAGTGGTGGTGTCCAGCTTTTTTGCCGACATTCACAAGAACAATGAATTGAACAACTTCGTGCTTCCGGTGGTGGTAAGTGAGGGATTCTTGAAAGAATTGTTTTACTCGATTTATGCCGATCCGAAAACAGAAGTAGAAGTAAATCTGCCTGAGCAGACTATTACCAATAAAGCGACCGGTAAGTCTGAAAAGTTTGAAATCAATGCCTATAAGAAGCATTGTCTGATGAACGGACTGGACGACATCGATTTCTTGGTAGAGAATAAAGATAAGATAGAAGCCTTCGAAAAGGCACGTAACTAATCGGCGGAAGCATAGAGTATGGATAATCATCCGAGAATAGAAATAATGGACACGACGTTGCGCGACGGTGAACAGACCAGCGGCGTATCGTTCGTGCCTCATGAGAAACTGATGATAGCGCGTCTGCTGCTGGAAGACCTGAAAGTGGACCGGATAGAGGTGGCTTCTGCCCGTGTGTCGGATGGTGAGTTCAACGCGGTAAAAATGATTTGTGACTGGGCGGCACGCCGTGGCCTGTTGCAGCGGGTGGAAGTGCTGGGTTTTGTGGACGGAACCGTTTCTGTAGACTGGATTCATCGTGCAGGATGCCGGGTTATCAATCTGCTGGCAAAAGGCTCGGAAAAGCATTGCCGTTATCAGTTGAAAAAGACGCTTTCGGAGCATCTGGCTGATATCCACCAGGTGGTGGATTATGCCTTGACGAAGGACATGGATGTCAATCTGTACTTGGAAGACTGGAGTAACGGAATCAAGGACTCTCCTGAGTATGTGTTTGAGCTGATGGACGATTTGAAGGACAGTGGTATCAAGCGCTTTATGTTGCCGGATACATTGGGAATCCTCAATCCGTTGCAGGTGATTGAATACATGCGCAAGATGAAAAAGCGGTATCCTGACCTGCATTTCGATTTTCATGCCCATAATGATTACGATTTGGCCGTGAGCAATGTGCTGGCAGCTGTGCTGAGTGGAGTAAAAGGATTGCATACCACCATCAACGGATTGGGTGAACGGGCTGGAAATGCTCCGTTGGCCAGTGTGCAGGCCATCTTGAAAGATCATTTTCATGCGATTACCCGCATTGACGAGAGCCGGTTGAACGACGTAAGCCGCGTGGTAGAGTCTTATTCCGGTGTGACGATTCCGGCCAACAAACCGATTGTGGGTGAAAGTGTCTTTACACAGGTGGCAGGCGTACATGCCGATGGAGACAATAAGAACAAGTTGTACTTCAACGATTTGCTCCCGGAGCGCTTCGGGCGTGTACGGGAATATGCCTTAGGAAAGAATTCCGGAAAAGCCAATATCCGCAAAAACCTGGAAAGCTTGGGTCTTGAGCTGGATGAAGAATCGATGAAGAAGGTGACCAACCGCATCATTGAGTTGGGCGACCGTAAGGAGCAGGTTACTCCGGAAGATTTGCCATATATCATTAGTGATGTGCTCAAGCACGACGGGATACAGAACAAGGTGAAATTGCTCAGCTATTTTGTCACTTTGGCTCAAGGACTGAAACCGATGGCTACGTTGAGCATTGAGATTGATGGAAAGACTTATCAGGAAAGCTCTTCCGGTGATGGACAGTATGACGCTTTCGTGCGTGCGTTGCGTAAGATTTATAAGAATACGCTGGGCCGCAAGTTCCCGATGCTGGTGAATTATGCGGTGACCATTCCGCCGGGCGGACGGACCGATGCCTTTGTGCAGACCGTGATTACATGGAATTACGAGGATAAGGAGTTTCGTACCCGCGGATTTGATGCCGACCAGACGGAAGCAGCCATCAAGGCTACGATTAAAATGTTGAACTTGATAGAAGATTTAAATTAAACGTATCTGATTATGGATTTTAAAATAGCAGTATTAGCCGGTGACGGAATCGGACCGGAAATCTCTGTACAGGGAGTAGATGTAATGACGGCCGTTTGTGAAAAATTCGGCCACAAAGTAACTTATGAATATGCACTTTGCGGAGCTCATGCCATTGATGAAGTAGGTGATCCGTTCCCGGAAGAAACTTACCAGATTTGTAAGAATGCCGATGCGGTTCTGTTCTCGGCGGTAGGTGACCCGAAATTCGACAATGACCCTACGGCGAAAGTACGTCCGGAACAAGGTTTGCTGGCCATGCGTAAGAAATTGGGATTGTTTGCGAACATCCGTCCGGTACAGACTTTCAAATGCTTGGTTCACAAATCTCCGTTGAAGGCGGAATTGGTGGATGGGGCTGATTTCCTCTGCATCCGTGAACTGACAGGCGGTATGTACTTTGGCGAAAAATACCAGGACAACGACAAGGCATACGATACCAATATGTACACTCGTCCGGAAATCGAACGTATTTTGAAGGTAGGTTTTGAATATGCCATGAAACGTCGGAAACACCTGACGGTAGTAGATAAGGCCAATGTGTTGGCTTCTTCCCGTTTGTGGCGTCAGATTGCCCAGGAGATGGCTCCTCAGTATCCGGAAGTGACGACCGATTATATGTTTGTAGACAATGCAGCCATGAAGATGATTCAAGAACCGAAGTTCTTTGATGTCATGGTGACGGAAAATACATTTGGAGATATTCTGACCGATGAGGGCTCTGTCATTAGCGGTTCAATGGGCTTGCTTCCTTCTGCTTCTACCGGTGAAAGCACTCCTGTATTCGAGCCGATTCATGGTTCCTGGCCACAGGCAAAGGGCTTGAACATTGCCAATCCGTTGGCACAGATTCTGTCGGTTGCCATGTTGTTTGAATATTTCAACTGCAAGGAAGAAGGCGCACTGATTCGTCGGGCAGTAGACGCTTCATTGGATGCCAATGTGCGTACACCGGAAATTCAAGTGGAAGGTGGAGCCAAATACGGCACGAAAGAAGTGGGTGCCTGGATTGTAGATTACATCAAGAAGGCTTGATAGGATTGAGCCGAAAAGAAATAGAAAGAGGGATTTTCCGCGTGGAAGCTCCCTCTTTTTTGTCTTAGAATTTTTTGACCCGGATGTGGCAATAGGGCTCTCCGCCGGTCTTGTCATAATAATGTTGGTGGTATTCTTCTGCGGGCCAGAAGGTGGTGGCAGGGGTAAGCCGGGTGTGTACCTCATAGCCTTTGTCTTTCAAAATCTGAATGACTTTTTCAGCCTGTTGCTTCTGTTCGTCGTTCAGATAGAAAATCTCACTGCGGTATTGCGGGCCAATATCCGGGCCTTGTCCGTCGGTCTGTGCCGGATCGTGAATCTCAAAAAACAATTTGCATAAATCAGTATAAGTGGTCTGTGCGGCATCGTATTCCACAAGTACGGCTTCTGCATGTCCGGTGGTATGAGCTTTCACTTCCGGGTAAGTAGGGTTTTCCTTGTGTCCTCCTGTATATCCTACGGTGGTACGTATCACTCCTGCGGCACGTTCCATCTGGTGTTGTACGCCCCAAAAGCATCCGCAGGCAAAAATCGCTTTTTCGGTTTTCATAATTTTCTAGTTTTTATGTATAAATGATTGTTCAAACTTACAAAAAAATATTGTAATATCTCTTTGTTCGGTTTAGAAATGCTACCTTCGCATCAATTCAAAGAAATAAGGAATGAAATATTTAGTTTTTATTTTGTGTAGTATATTCTCGTCTGTGTGTACTTTGCAGGCGCAGTCGTATAATGAAATAGTAGAGCTGGCAATGAATTGTGTGAAGAAGGACAGCTTGGTACAGGCTGAACAGCTTTTTCGGCAAGCATTGAAACTGGAACCAAACAATGCCCGGAATGCGTTGCTTTTTTCCAATCTGGGAACCGTTCAAAAGCGCTTGGGAAAGACGGATGAGGCCATTGAATCGTATACGTTAGCTTTGAATATAATTCCTTATTCAACTACGATGTTATTGAACCGGGCGGCTCTCTATCTGGAAAAAGGATTGACTCAAAAGGCTTATTTGGATTATTGTAATGTGGTTGATCTTTTACCGAAAAATTTGGAGGCACGTTTGTTTCGGGCATATATTTACATGCAGCGGCGGGAATATAAGGAGGCGCGGATTGATTATAATGTAGTGCTGGAACAGGATGTGAAAAACAAAACGGCCCGTATGGGGCTGGCCATGCTGGATGAAAAGGAGGGGCGCGTTCAATCGGCAATGGATGAAATGAATCGTTTGGTGTCGGATTACCCGAAAGACGTATCTGTACTCAAAATGCGTGCGAATATGGAATGGGAGCATGGGCAATTGGAAGCAGCTCTATTCGATTTGGAAGAGGTGTTGAAACTGGATTCTCAGGATGCGTCATCCTATGTGATGAAAGGTGACATTTGTCTGGAATTAAAAAAGAAGTCAGAGGCTCGTGAGGCATACGAAAAAGCGATGACTTTGGGTGTCTCTCGTGTGGAATTGGCAGATAAATTGAAGCAGTGCAAATAATTGTATAAAAACCTTCGTTATTGTTTGTACTTTTTTTAAAAGTTTTTACTATCTTTGCGTAAAATCGTATAACAATGCAAATTCGTTCGGTCATAAAATTAGGAGTTGTACTTTCTGTGGTACTGTTTTGTATCGGGATTGCCTTCTATGGTTTTGCCCGTTTGAGTATGGCCGACAAGGAAAACAGTGTAGATGTTTTTGAATTTGTTCCTGAAGATTGTGCTGGCATACTGGAGACGGATAATATTGATAATTTCATGCATGCGTTTTCTCAGATGGCTTATTCTTCTCAACTGGATACTCTTCACCGGGCAGGTTTGATTAATGATATATTGACAGACCTGAGCCAATATTCTTCTGAGGCTGCGCATGGCTTGTCGTATCAGATGAATTATGTGGTGATGAGTTTTCACCGTCCTTATACGGCAATGGATGTCGTTGCATATTTTCGGATGGGAAAAGAAGGAAAACGTCAGCTGATTGAGGCAGTAAAAGGTAAATATGGGGCTGATTTTGTTCCCAAAAAAGAGTCATATAGAGGTAAGAAAATAGAAATTTATCCAATTAGTTCTACTAAATATCTTTCGGTATATACAACCGATGGCCTAGTGGTTGTCAGCTATCAGAAGAAGTTGATAGAACAGGTCATTGATGCCGTAAAAGACCAAAAGTCTTTGCGCGATGATTCGGTTTTTGCTGCGATTCATCAGCCTAAAGCAGCTAATTTTATTACGATTTATGGTCGAACATCTGCTATTCCTTTATTGTCGCGGGAAGATTGTCACAGCTGGAGTGAATATGACATCCATTTGAATAGTGAAGTCTTTTATTTGAGTGGGCAAATGTATGCATCTTCTTCTTGTATGGAGCGGACACTGGAAGGAATCCATGCATTGCCTGTTACGGAAGAATCGGACAGTTTGCTGGTTGTAGCAGGTACGGAGAAAGTTGATTCGTATATATCCCGTGTGGCGGCTTCTCCTTCTCACTCCTTATTTGACGAGTGCGTTTCCAACTTGTCACGTGAAGCTTGTTATATTATGGTAGCGGATATGGATAAGGTTTATATTTCTCCAGAAAAATATGCTTCCTATTTGCCACCGTTTATTATCCGTCATTCAGATTTATTCCGTCCTTTTATCTTGTCGGTACAGCTTACTGAGGTAGGCAATCGTCTCTCTCATATCTTTGTTTTTACTTATAAGGATTGATTTTAAATTTTATCTGAGCTTGTTTCTTTCAAAATGAGGACCTGCCTTAAAATGAAAATAAAGCAGGGAAACTACGGTCAATGAAGCTCCAAACAGGTAGGCCATTTTAAAAGTGGCTATTTCTGCGATGTATCCTCCGGTCAGCATTCCGATTCCCAAGCCGACGTCCCATGAGGTCAGATAGGTACTGGTAGCGGTTCCTCGCTGGTTGTTTGGGGCAAGATTCACAAACAAGGTATTGTAAGCCGGGAACATGGTTCCGAATCCGATGCCCAGCAGCAATGAAATCAGGAAGAAAATGATTGTTGTTATTCTCAGGCTCCATTCTACGAGCCATCCGCAGGCTGTCAAAGCGAAATAGCAGGCACTGACCAGGTATAATCCTGCGGCGATGACTTGGGTTACCAGTCCTTTGTCTACCAGTCTTCCACTAAACAATCGGCTGACAGCCATTCCTACCGCCATAAGAGTGAAAAAGAATCCCGTTTCTGTAGTAATGCCAATTTCTTGTGCGTACATGGCCACGTAGTTGGTGGTCATTCCATAAGGAATGGAGAGCAGCAGCAGACTGAGACCGGCAGGAAGTCCTTTGAGTAAGATAAAACGGTCGAGTGAAATAGGAGCACGTTTCACGGGGGCTTTGTAGGGAGTGCGTACGATACAGGCAGCAATGAAGCCTAAGACGCACGAGCCGAGTGCATACGAAAAGATAGTGGTGTAGGAAGCCCCTCCACTATGCAGAAACAAGCCGAACATCGGCCCTATAGACATAGCGATGTTGTTGGTCAGTCCGTAGTACCCCAATCCTTCTCCTCGTCGGGAAGAAGGCATGATGTCGATGACCAGGGTGTTGCCACCTACGGTCACCATTCCGAAGGAAAAACCGTGAACGACACGAAAAATGATAAACAAGGTCAATACGGTGGCAGTCATGTATCCGGCAAAAATCAGCGTAAAGATGAAGTAAGCCAGCAGGTATAAAGGTTTGCGGGCAAACGTGTCCAGAAAATAACCGGAAAACGGACGGATGCACAAGGAAGAAACCGTATAGCAGGAAAGGACGATTCCGATAGTAGTGTGTGAGGTATGGAATACTTCCGACAGATAGAACGGAAGAATCGGCGTCAGTAGCCAGAATCCGAAATAGAGCAGAAAATTAGCTGCCAGGATGGCGCAGAAACTCGGCGTGACCAGTTTATCTTTTGGCATATTCGGAGGAGAGTAATTATTAAGGTGTATATAGATAAACACGGATTACACAGGATGCAGTCAGAGAAATTCCCTTTCCACTTTTTCCGGTGTAATCCGTGTTTTTATTATGATAGCGTATGGAAAATCAAGAATCAGTTGGCTGATTCGAATTCTTCCAAGAAGCGTGTGTCGTTTTCGGAGAACATACGCAAGTCTTTTACTTTGTATTTCAGGTTCGTGATACGTTCCACTCCCATACCGAAAGCATAACCTGTGTACACTTTGCTGTCGATGCCGTTGGCTTCCAGCACTGCCGGGTCTACCATACCGCATCCAAGGATTTCTACCCATCCGGTATATTTACAGAACGGACAGCCTTCGCCACCGCAGATGTCGCAGCTGATATCCATTTCTGCACTGGGTTCCGTAAACGGGAAGTACGACGGACGCAGGCGGATTTTCGTGTCCGGGCCGAACATTTCCTGTGCGAACTGCAGCAGCACCTGTTTCAGGTCGGTGAAAGAAACGTTCTTGTCTACGTACAGACCTTCTACTTGGTGGAAGAAGCAGTGAGCACGGTAGCTGATTGCCTCATTACGGTACACACGTCCCGGGCAGATTACGCGGATAGGCGGTTGTGACACTTCCATTACGCGGCTCTGTACGGATGAAGTGTGCGTACGGAGGATGATGTCAGGATGGGTTTCGATGAAGAAAGTATCCTGCATGTCGCGTGCCGGATGGTCTTCAGGGAAGTTCATGGAAGAGAACACATGCCAGTCGTCTTCAACTTCCGGACCGTCGGCGATGGTAAAGCCCATACGGCCGAAGATATCGATAATTTCGTTGCGTACAATTGTCAGCGGATGGCGTGTACCGAGTTTGATAGGGTAGGCTGTACGGGTCAAATCCAGTTCGGCAGCACTGTTGTCCTGATTCTCGAATGTTTCTTTCAAAGCAGCAATGCGTTCTTGTGCAAGATTTTTCAACTCGTTCAATTTCATACCTACTTCTTTTTTCTGTTCTGCAGGTACGTTACGGAAGTCAGCCATCAGTGCATTGATGGCACCTTTTTTGCTCAGGTATTTGATGCGTAAAGCTTCCAGCTCTTCTGGATTCTGTGCTGTGAGTCCTTTTACTTCCTGAAGCAACTGTTCTATTTTTGCTAACATATCTCTTCTTTAATTATTTTGTTTGCAAAGGTAAGGATTTAAACTGAAAAATTCTGTTTTTCATTCAATAAAAAAGAAAACTCTTGTTTCATAGATAATGAAAAGAAAAAAAAGGTAATTTTGCGGCGATATTTGAGGAAACCAAATGAAAAGACTAATCATTGGATGCTGTTTGCTGATGCTGATGGCATCGTGCGGTGGTGGAAAGAAAAAGGCAGATCCTTTCGCCGCATTGACTGAACAAATTGATTCTATAAAAGTACATCCGGATTCCATTCAGGACTCAACCGTGGTAGTAGAGGAACAGGTTCCTGCAGCAGCAGATGAAAGTTTTGCCGATTTCTTTTATAATTTCGCTTCCGATGAGGCGTTTCAGCGGACGCGTGTGGTGTTTCCATTTTCTTTGTATAAAGGGAAACAAGTGACACGTATTCAGAAGGCAGACTGGAAGTTTGATCCCTTGTTCAGTCGGGAGCCGGCCTATACCGTCCTTTTCGATAAAGAAGAAGATATGGAAATCGAAAAGGATACCAGTCTGCATAGTGTGCAAGTCGACTGGATTTTTCTGACAGACCGAAGAATCAAGCGTTATTATTTTCAGCGGAAAAAAGATTCCTGGTTTTTGGAGGCCATCAATGTGGAAAAATTGCCGAACGAAGAAGATGGAAAGGAAGATTTCTATGCTTTCTATGAGCGGTTTTCACGGGATTCCTTGTTTCAGCAAGAACGTTTGCACGATCCGTTGAAGTTTGTGACAGCTGATCCGGAGGATGAGTTTCAGATACTTGAAACAACTTTGGAGCAGGGGCAATGGTTTGCTTTCCGTCCACCGATGATGAAGGGACGCATGACCAATGTGCATTACGGTCAGCCCGAGAATATACATTCAGACTATAAAGTCGTGGAATTTAAAGGATTTGGCAACGGTTTCAGTAATACCCTGTATTTTGAACGCTACGGAGGGGTATGGAAACTGATGCGATTTGAAGATTTGAGCGATTGACGATATGAAGGACTTTACAAATTATTCATTGCTTCCTTATAATACGTTCGGAATGGATGTAAAGGCGGCTCGTTTCGTGGAATATGAATCAGTGGATGAACTGCAGTGTTTCTTGAACGGACGGCAGGAGAAGGATGCGCCTCTTTTGCACGTAGGAAGAGGAAGCAATCTGCTGTTTGTGTCCGATTATTCGGGAACTGTGTTGCATTCCGGCATTAAAGGCATGCAAGTGGTGCAGGAAACAGAGGATTTTGTGGACCTGCGTGTCGGAGCCGGTGAAGTGTGGGATGACCTGGTGGATTATACCGTACAGAAAGGATGGTATGGAGCAGAGAATCTTTCCTTGATACCCGGTGAGGTAGGTGCGTCTGCGGTGCAGAACATCGGGGCCTATGGGGTAGAAGCGAAAGATTTGATTGTGGCTGTCGAGACGGTTTCTGTCGCTACCGGCGAACTACGGGTGTTTACGAACGAAGAATGCCGTTATGCGTATCGTGAAAGCATCTTCAAGCAGGAACTGAAAGGAAAATATATCGTCACTTATGTTACTTATCGCCTGAAAAAACATCCGGTGTATCATTTGGATTATGGGAACATCCGTTCCGAATTGGAAAAAGAGGGCGGGATACTTTCTTTGGCTGTTCTCCGACGAATCATCATACGTATCCGGGAGGCCAAGCTTCCCGACCCGGAAAAAATCGGGAATGCCGGTAGCTTCTTTATGAATCCCATTGTGTCGGTGGAACAGTTCGAAGCCTTGTGTAAAGTCTATCCGGATATGCCTCACTACAAAGTGGATGAAAACCGGGTGAAAATTCCTGCCGGATGGATGATTGACCGTTGCGGCTGGAAGGGGAAACACTTGGGCCGGGCGGGAGTGCACGACAAACAGGCGTTGGTGCTGGTGAATCTGGGTGGGGCCACCGGAGAAGAGGTGGTCCGGCTGGCAGAAGCGATAGTCCGTTCGGTGAAAGAGAAATTTGGTATTACCATTTGTCCGGAAGTTAATTTTATTGGAGAAAAGCAATGAAGGTCACAATATTAGGTAGTGGCACCTCGACAGGTGTACCACAGGTGGGATGTACGTGTGAGGTGTGTACAAGCAGGGATCCGCATGACAACCGGTTGCGTTGTTCGGGACTGGTTGAGGTAAACGGGGTACGTATCCTGATTGATTGTGGCCCGGATTTCCGGGAGCAGATGATCCGCTTGAACGATTACCACCCGATTGACGGAGTATTGATTACACACGAGCATTATGACCATGTGGGCGGACTGGATGACTTGCGGCCTTTCTGCCGTTTCCGGGACATACCGGTGTATGCCGAGGAATATACAGCCACACGCCTGAAAAACCGGATGCCCTACTGTTTTGCCGAGAATCTTTATCCGGGTGTACCGCACATCCCTTTGCACTACATAGAAGAAGGGGTACCTTTCACTGTATCCAGCCTGGAAGGGAATGAAGTGGAAGTCATGCCTTTCCGCGTGATGCATGGGCAACTTCCCATCATGGGATTCCGTATCGGTCCGATGGCCTGGATTACCGACATGTCGAGAATGCCGGAAGAAAGCTATGACTGCCTGAAAGACCTGAAGCTTCTGGTGATGAATGCCTTGCGAATTGAGCCTCATTGGACACACCAGTCTTTATCCGAGGCACTGGAACAGACGCAGCGCATCCATGCCGAAAAAACTTATTTCATTCACATGAGTCATCAGATTGGGTTGCATGCGAAAGTGCAGGCACAATTGCCGGAAAACGCCTGTCTGACCTACGACGGACTTCAGCTTGAGGTGGATGAGAGCGGCAAGATGAAGTGACTCATAAGATAAATTAATATACCTATGGTGCTTTTTTGTTGATAAATCTGTATCTTTGTGCCCTATTAAGTAGACATTTAAGTAGAAAAAATCAAAATAATAGGAAAAATGGCACAAGAAGACGTTTTCAAGAAACTTGTTTCACACTGTAAAGAATATGGTTTTGTATTCCCGTCAAGTGAAATTTATGATGGACTGGGCGCCGTATACGATTACGGTCAGAACGGTGTGGAACTGAAAAACAATATCAAACAGTACTGGTGGCAGAGCATGGTGTTGCTGCATGAGAACATCGTAGGTATCGATTCTGCAATTTTCATGCATCCTACCATTTGGAAGGCTTCCGGACACGTGGACGCTTTTAATGACCCGTTAATTGACAACCGTGATTCCAAGAAGCGCTACCGTGCCGATGTTTTGATTGAAGATCAGATTGCCAAATACGACGAAAAGATAAACAAGGAAGTAGCCAAGGCTGCCAAGAAATACGGGGATGCTTTCAATGAAGCTGAATTCCGCAGCACCAATCCGCGTGTGCTGGAACACCAGGCCAAACGCGATGCGTTGCACGAACGTTATTCCAAGGCAATGAATGCCAACGACCTGGCAGAACTTCGTCAGATTATTTTGGATGAAGAGATTGTATGTCCGATTTCAGGTACAAAGAACTGGACAGAAGTGCGTCAGTTCAACCTGATGTTTACCACCGAAATGGGTTCTACTGCCGACGGTGCCATGAAGGTTTATCTTCGTCCGGAAACCGCTCAGGGTATTTTCGTGAACTACTTGAACGTACAGAAGACAGGACGTATGAAGATTCCGTTCGGTATCGCTCAGATTGGTAAGGCTTTCCGTAACGAAATCGTGGCCCGTCAGTTCATTTTCCGTATGCGTGAGTTCGAACAGATGGAAATGCAGTTCTTTGTAAAACCGGGAACCGAACTCGAATGGTTCAAGAAATGGAAAGAGACTCGTTTGAAATGGCATAAGGCACTGGGCTTTGGCGATGACCACTATCGTTTCCACGACCACGAAAAGCTGGCTCACTATGCCAATGCAGCAACCGATATCGAGTTCCTGATGCCGTTCGGTTTCAAGGAAGTGGAAGGTATCCATTCTCGTACCAATTTCGACTTGAGCCAGCACGAAAAATTCTCTGGCAAGAGCATCAAGTATTTCGATCCGGAAATCAACGAAAGCTATACTCCGTATGTCATCGAAACTTCTATCGGTGTGGACCGTATGTTCCTGAGCGTGATGAGTGCCGCTTATCACGAAGAAAAGCTGGAAAACGGCGAAACACGTGTGGTATTGAAGTTGCCTGCTGCTTTGGCACCGGTGAAACTGGCTGTCATGCCGTTGGTCAAGAAAGACGGTCTGCCTGAAAAGGCCCGCGAAATTATCGATGACCTGAAATTCCATTTCAACTGCCAGTACGATGAAAAAGATTCTATCGGAAAGCGTTACCGTCGTCAGGATGCCATCGGTACTCCGTATTGTGTGACTGTCGATCATCAGACATTGGAAGACAACTGCGTAACCTTGCGTAACCGTGACACCATGGAACAGGAACGTGTGGCGATTGCAGATTTGAATAATATCATTGCAGATAAAGTCAGCATTACCAGTTTGCTGAAGGCCCTGTAATCACAAAGTAAATTTTACATGAATAAGAACCTATTTTGGCTGATTGCCTTGTCGTTTGCTCTTTCTTTCGGGTTGGCATCGTGTGCGGAAGATACCACTGTGGAAGATCCGTATGCTAACTGGGAAGTTCGTAATGACCGTTATTTGGATTCCATTGCGGATGTAGCTCGTACGCATCCAGGGGAATGGGAAATCTATTGTAATTATAAGATTGCAAGTGAAAGCACAACTCCTGGATTGGGAAATACGACTGTGACCACTAATCCGTTTGAGACTCCAGCCAGTGCCAACGATTCGGTGTATATGAAGATTATTGAGCCGGGTACAGGGGCTACGCCTTTGTTTACGGACAGTGTCAGTGTATATTACCGTGGTAAGTTGATAAACGGTACTGTGTTCGACCAGAATTATACGGGAGATTTGGATGAAGAAATCCATGTACCAACTCATTTCGCTTTACAGGCCAGTCAGACAAGTGGGGGTGACGGGCTGATTGTCGGCTGGGTTACTGCGTTACAGAAGATGAAAGAAGGTCAGCGTGTCGAATTGTATATTCCGGCAGATTTGGCTTATGGAAGTTCGGAACGTTCATCCATTCCGGCTAATTCTATGCTGATTTTTGATTTGAAGTTGGAAAAGGTAATCCATCCGAAAGGAATCGAAGATTATAGCTTGAAGGTGAAATAATTAGAAATGTTGAAATAGAAAACGCCATGAAGAATTTCTTGCGAGAGATTTCTTCATGGCGTTTTTGTTTCTATCTTCTTCGTATTTTCTTGTAATAGTCGGGCACGGCAGAGATACCGAAATTCTCCGGATGGGTAAACAGGATTTTGATGGCCAGTAAGCGGTAGATATAGCGGTTGGTTTCTTCCACCAGTTGCAGGTCGATGGCTTCTTCCACTTTCTGTTCTTTCAGTTCCGTTCCGATACGGGCCTGTCCGATGTTGTACGATTGTGCCACGGCTACCCAGTCGTGAAATTTGTCGTAAGCGGTGCGCAGGTAACGGCAGGCGGCATGGGTCGATTTTTCAATGTCCAGCCGTTCATCGATTTTCCGTTCCACCCGTAGACCGTATTCCCGGGCCGTCTCCTTCATGAACTGCCACAGTCCCAAGGCCCCCACGGGCGAGCGTGCTTCCGGATTCATGCCGCTTTCAATCACCATCAGGTATTTGAAATCGTTGGGAATCTGGTGTTCCTCCAGAATCGGTTCTACAAGGGGAAAGAAATAAGCCGCCTTCTGTTGGAGCGACTGGGAAAAGCGGGACAAAGAGGCCAGTTCCCTGCGCAGTTTCTGTTTGCGGTCGGAAGGATCCAGATTCACCTGTTCCCCGCAGAAAATCAGTACATTCGGTTCCAGCAGACTGTCGGCCACTTCAATGCGGCTGAGTGCGGCATAGGCAGGAGTGCCTTCTATCTCTTCTTCGGGAAGTGAAGGGCGGGGCCTCCGGTCGGGGCCTTGCGCATGCACCGTCAGGGGCACGAGGGGCAGAAAACATACCAGCAGCAATGTAAGACCAGATTTCATACTTACTTCTTTTTCACGTTATCTTTTCTTGCCGGCAAAGGTAAGCTATTTATGGTCAGGGTGTACAGTCAGACTTTTAAAAGTTTTCTCCGCATCGGTGGAGATTGAATGGTAAAAAGGTCAGGTAGCAGGCAAAACGTTGTTTTTTTCTGGATTTCTTTTTACCTTTGCGCCCGTCAGAGAAAGGGAATGAAACATCGTGTACATGCATATTGCCTGTTGCTTGTCAGTTTGTGGGTGCTGGTAGTCGGAGTTTTTCCACATCATCATCACAACGAAGCGTTCTGTGTCAGTCCGGACATGGAAACCTGCACTCCTGCCCATGTGCATGCGGAAGGAGAAACTTGTCATTGTCCCGGTGATGCCGACAAGCATACCTGCGATATCAGCTGTGTGACCCATTTCTCTTTTTCCACTCCGCATCATTTGCCGGATTTCACGCCGGATTATACGTATTATACCTTGATTTATCTGTCGTCCGTGTGGTTGGAGACGCCTGTCTCTGTGGAATCTACGGACCTGACTTCCTATTACATCGAAAGATTACACGCCCGGAACTTTTCGGCCGTGCGGAATTTCCGTGCCCCTCCCTTTGCTGCATAAAACAATCCCATTGTAGAGGGATAGAGAGCGAGAAGTGTACTTTGCAACCAGCTTGCAGGGTACAGAAGTTATTTTTGCAGCAAAATTAAAAACACCGTAATTCAATGAAAAATTATATTTTGACAGGCACATTGTGCATGTTCCTGTTGGGTGCATGTGGAGAGCATGCCCATGAACATGGCGAGGAGGGACACAGCCATGAAGAAGAAATGCATGCCGGAGAAAAGGCCGGCCATTCCGATGAGATTATCCTGGCCCCTGAAAAGGCGAAGGCGGCAGGTGTGGAAGCCGAAACCGTTCGTGCGGGAAGTTTTCGCAATGTGATTCATACCAGCGGACAGGTTCTGGCTGCCCAGGGAGAGGAAGCTACCGTGGTGGCTGCCTCTTCGGGTGTAGTTTCTTTTTCCCGGAAAGTGGCCGAAGGAATGCAAGTCGGCAAGGGAACGGAACTGCTGAGTGTGTCGGCTGCCCATATCCAGGATGGCGACCCTGTGCAGAAAGCCAAGGTGGCTTATGAGAAGGCCAAGGAAGAGTATGAACGGGCTCAGAAACTAGTGAGCAGCCAGATTGTGTCGCAAAAAGACTTTGCGGCCTTGCGTGAAGCCTACGAGAATGCCCGTCTCACCTACGAAGCGTTGAAGCCGAGCAAGTCGGGTAAGGGAGTTTCTGTCAAGTCTCCTATCAGTGGATTTATCAAGGCTTGCCTGGTGAAGGAAGGCGATTATGTGACAGTAGGTCAGCCGTTGATGACGGTGACTCAGACCCGTCGGCTGGTGTTGAAGGCAGAAGTGTCCGAGCGTTATTATGCACAGCTTTCCCAGGTGGTGTCTGCCAATTTCCAGACTCCTTATAATAATAAAGTATATAGCCTTGAGAATTTGGGAGGCAAATTGCTTTCTTTCGGTAAATCTTCGGGAGATACCTCTTATTATGTGCCAGTGACTTTTGAGTTCGATAATCGGGGCGACATGGTTCCCGGTTCTTTTGTAGAGGTGTACCTCTTGTCGGGCGAACGGAGCGGGGTGTTGAGTCTTCCGCTATCGGCCTTGACCGAGGAACAGGGTGTGTATTTCGTTTACTTGAAGCTGGATGAGGAGTGCTATAAAAAGCAGGAAGTGAAACTGGGAACTTCTGACGGCAGTCGGGTAGAGATTCTTTCCGGCATAAAAGACGGAGATACGGTGGTGACTCGTGGCGCAATTCATGTCAAACTGGCCTCGGCTTCCAATGCCATCCCGGCGCATACACATAATCATTAAAGCGGAGGGGCTATGCTGAACAAGATTATACGATTTTCCTTACAGAACCGCTTGCTGGTGCTGGTGGCAGCGATATTGCTGCTGATAGGAGGAACCTATACAGCCTTCCACACCGAAGTGGATGTGTTTCCCGACCTGAATGCCCCGACGGTGGTGGTGATGACCGAGGCCAACGGTATGGCGGCAGAGGAAGTGGAACAGTTGGTCACTTTCCCTATCGAGACGGCGGTGAACGGAGCCACCAATGTACGACGGGTACGTTCTTCGTCCACCACGGGCTTTTCAGTGGTTTGGGTCGAGTTTGAATGGGATACCGATATCTATCTGGCCCGTCAGATTGTGTCTGAGAAGCTGGCCGCAGTGGGCGAGTCTTTGCCGGACAATGTGGGAAAGCCTACGCTGGGACCGCAGTCGTCTATTCTGGGCGAATTGCTGATTGTGGGCTTGACCGCCGATTCTACTTCCATGCAGGATTTGCGTACGCTGGCCGACTGGACCATCCGTCCGCGTCTGTTGTCCACCGGAGGTGTGGCACAGGTGGCCGTACTGGGGGGAGACATCAAGGAATACCAGATTCTGATTCATCCCGACCGGATGCGTCATTATGGGGTGACTCTTGGAGAGGTGATGGCCGTATCGCGCAACATGAACCAGAATACCAATGGAGGGGTCATCTATGAATATGGCAACGAGTACATTGTGCGGGGAGTGCTTTCTACGGACGATGTGCATAAGCTGGGACGGGCCGTCATCAGGACCACGGCAGAGGGAGCACCCATTACCTTGGAAGATGTGGCTGATGTGCGTATCGGTTCGCAGCAGCCCAAGCTGGGAGTGGCTTCCGAAAAAGGAAAGCCAGCCGTACTGCTTACGGTAACGAAGCAGCCTAACACGGGTACGATTGCCTTGACGGAACAGCTGGAGAAGGCCTTGGCCGATTTGCAGAAGAACCTGCCGAAGGATGTGAAAATCTCTACCGATGTGTTCCGCCAGTCGCGCTTCATCGAAAGCTCCATCAGCAACGTACAGGAATCGCTGTATGAAGGTGCCATCTTTGTGGTCATCGTGCTCTTCCTGTTCCTGGCCAATACGCGGACGACGATTATTTCGTTGATTACCCTTCCTCTTTCCCTGGTGGTGGCCATTCTGGTACTGCACTACATGGGGCTGAGCATCAATACCATGAGTTTGGGAGGTATGGCCATTGCTATCGGTTCGCTGGTGGATGATGCCATTGTCGACGTGGAAAACGTGTGGAAGCATTTGCGGGAAAACAAGATGCTCCCGCCGGAAGAACGCAAGCCGGTACGCGAGGTGGTGTTCAATGCTTCGCGCGAGGTACGTATGCCGATTCTGAACTCCACGTTGATTATCATTGTGAGCTTTATTCCGCTTTTCTTCCTGACCGGGATGGAAGGCCGTATGCTGGTGCCGCTGGGCATTGCGTTCATCGTGTCTTTGTTTGCTTCTACCGTGGTGGCATTGACCTTGACCCCAGTGTTGTGCAGTTACCTGTTAGGAGGAAAGTCAAAAGGAGACGAACTGCCGAAAGAAGCCTTCTTGGCGGTATGGCTGAAGAAATATTACGAACGGGCCTTGCTTTGGTCGCTGGAGCACAAGAAGACGGTGCTGGGAGGTACGGTTGCCGTGTTCGTGGTGGCCTTGGGCATCTTCTTTACGTTGGGCCACAGCTTCCTGCCGTCGTTCAATGAAGGGTCGTTTACCATCAATGTCAGCTCCCTGCCGGGTATTTCGTTGGAAGAATCCGACAAGATTGGGCGTCAGGCCGAGGAAATCCTGCTCTCCATTCCGGAGATACAGACCGTGGCCCGCAAGACGGGACGTGCGGAACTGGATGAGCATGCCCTGGGCGTGAACGTGTCGGAAATAGAAGC
Source organism: Phocaeicola fibrisolvens (assembly GCF_025567125.1). Taxonomy (NCBI): domain Bacteria; kingdom Pseudomonadati; phylum Bacteroidota; class Bacteroidia; order Bacteroidales; family Bacteroidaceae; genus Phocaeicola; species Phocaeicola fibrisolvens. The sequence continues at coordinate 26,163 of NZ_JAOQJI010000038.1, forward strand.
GCCTTTCGAGCTGAAGGACCGTTCGCATGCCGAACTGTTGGCGGATGTCCGTCAGAAACTGTCGGTCATCACGGGGGCCAACATTGAAATCGGACAGCCCATCAGTCACCGTATCGACGCCATGTTGAGTGGTACGCAGGCCAGCATTGCCATCAAGCTGTTCGGAGATGACCTGAACCGGATGTTTGCCTTGGGCAATCAGATAAAGGCGGCCATCAGTGATGTGGAAGGCGTAGCCGACCTGAACGTGGAGCAGCAGATTGAGCGTCCGGAACTGAAGATTGTACCCAAGCGGGAGATGCTGGCCAAGTATGGCATCTCGTTGCCGCAGTTCAGTGAGTTCGTGCAGGTGAATATGGCCGGCGAGGTCGTGTCGCAGGTGTATGAAAAGGGAAAGACCTTCAACCTGGTGGTGCGTGCGGATGAGGCCGACCGGGGCGAGATGGACCGTGTGAAAGACCTGATGATTGACGATGCGCAGGGGCGGAAGATTCCCTTGTCGTACGTGGCCGATGTGGTGTCTTCCATGGGACCGAACACCATCAACCGGGAAAACGTGAAACGGAAAATCGTGATTTCGGCCAATACCAGTGGGCGCGACTTGCGCAGCGTGGTGAATGACATCCAGCGTCGGGTGGACGAGAAGATTACGTTGCCCGAAGGTTATCACATTGAATACGGCGGACAGTTTGAAAGCGAGCAGGCCGCCAGCCGTACCTTGCTGCTGACTTCCCTGATGAGCATCGTGGTCATCTTCCTGTTACTGTACATGCAGTTCCACGATGCCGCCGAGAGCGGGGTAATTCTGTTGAACCTGCCGCTGGCCCTGATTGGCGGTGTGTTTGCCCTGTGGCTGACCACGGGTGAAGTCAGTATTCCGGCCATCATCGGATTTATCTCCTTGTTCGGTATTGCCACCCGAAACGGTATGTTGCTGGTCACCCACTACAACCTGTTGCGTGAAGAGCAGCATCTGGATGTGCGCGAAAGTATCGTACACGGTTCGCTCGACCGTCTGAACCCGATTCTGATGACCGCCCTTTCGTCTGCCCTGGCCCTGATTCCGCTGGCTTTGCGCGGCGACCTGCCGGGCAATGAGATTCAGAGTCCGATGGCCAAGGTCATCCTGGGAGGATTGCTGACCTCCACTTTCCTGAATGCCTTTGTCATTCCTATTGTGTATGAGTTAATGAACCGGAAGAAAACGACTAAAAGAACAGAAGCATGAAAAAATTTGGATGGATATTGCTTGCGGGCCTGGCTTTTTCCGGCGGGCTGCAGGCACAGAAAATAGAAGAGGTGTTGCAATCCGTGGAGCAGCACAACAAGGAACTTCAGGCCAGTGCGCACAGCATGGAGGCGGCCAAGATGGAAGTGCAGACACGGAATAACCTGGAAGACCCCAGCGTGGAATACAGTCCGTTTTATGCAAGCAATGTGGACGGTATGGCCAGTTCGGAACTGGTGGTGACGCAGGGATTTGATTTCCCCACGCTGTATGCGGCACGCAACCGTTCTGGAAAATCGCAGAAAAACGTGCTGGACCGTCAGCAGCAGGTGCTCCGTCGCGACATTCTGCTGCAAGCCAAGAACCTGTGTCTGGATCTGATTCGGCTGAACCAGGAACAGCAGTTGCTGGCCGAGCGGATGAAGAATGCCGATGCCCTGTTGGAGTTGTTCGAAAAACGCCTGAAAGAGGGGGATGCCAATGCTTTGGAAGTGAATAAAATCAAGATGGAACGCATGAAGGTGCAGACCGAAGTGGCTCAGAACAATGCCGCACACCGCACGGCCTTGCAGCAGTTGCTGGCCATGAACGGCAATATGCCTTTGGAATTTGCGGAAACAGATTACCCCAAGGTGGAGGCTATTCAGGATTATCAGACGTTGTATAACGAAGTGATGCAGTCGGATGCCGATTTGCAGGTCGCTGAGGCGACCGTTCAGGCCGCTTCGGAAGAAGTGAAGGTAAACAAGCAGAACTGGTTGCCGAAACTGGAAGTGGGCTACCGGCGGAATACCTCGGTGGGAGAGAAGAGCAACGGTTTCCTGGTAGGAGGCAGTTTTCCTTTGTTTTCCAACCGCAAGAAACTGAAAATTGCGAAAGCCCAGGCGTTGAGTGCGAACTTGCAGCGCGACAATGCCCGCCTGCAGGTAGAAGCCAAGGTACAGAGCCAGTTCAATGAGATGCAGCAGTTGCGTGAGGCGATGCAGGCCTACGATGTGCCTTTGATGCACCACACCCTCCGTCTGCTCTACGATGCTGTTACGGCCGGCCAGTTGTCCATCATCGACTTTTATGTGGAGGCCGACAACGTATATGGCAACCTGCAAAGCTACATGACGCTGGAGAACCAGTACCAGAAACTCATGGCCGACATCTATAAGAACCGTCTGTAAATCAGCTGTAATAAAAAGTAAAACCGCCCCTGCGAAGAGGCGGTTTTTTTTCGATGTTTTTTACGTTTCCCGTGGCCGAAACGTAGGTTTCCCGCCCGAGAAACATACGTTTCCGCAGTGGGAAACGTACGTTTTTCCCGAGGGAAACGTAAAATAGATTCCAGTGTTTCAGGGAAAATAAAATAGATTCCAGTGTTTCAGGGAAAATAAAATAGATTCCAGTGTTTCAGGGAAAAGCGGCTGGCCTTTCCCTGAAACAGCCGGGGAAATACCTTAAATTCTGTCCAACGGAATGTGAAGGGCCTGGGCCACTCCCTTACCGTAGTTTTCATCTGCCTGCATGCAATTCCGGATGTGGCGGAGTTTGATTTCTTCCGGAATGTTTCCCATGGCTCTGGCCGTATTCTCAAAGAGCACCTGTTGCTGGGCAGGCGTCATCAGGCGGAACAGGGCACGAGGCTGAGAATAGTAGTCCGTGTCATCTTCCCGGTAATCCCACTGATAAGCCGCACCGTCCAGTTCCAGAGGCGGTTCCTTGTATTCGCCTTGCTGTTGCCATTCTCCGTAGCTGTTGGGTTCATAGCCCAGGGTCGAACCGTGGTTGCCGTCCACGCGCATCTGTCCGTCGCGGTGGTACATGTTCAGGAAAGGACAGCGGCTCCGGTTGACCGGAATCTGGTGGTGGTTGACGCCCAGACGGTAACGCTGCGTGTCACCGTAAGAGAAGAGACGGCCCTGCAGCATGCGGTCGGGCGAGAAGCTGATGCCCGGCACCACGTTGGCCGGATTGAAAGCCGCCTGTTCTACGTCGGCAAAATAATTTTCCGGGTTGCGGTTCAGTTCGAGCACCCCCACCTCTATCAGCGGATATTCCTTTTGCGACCAGACTTTGGTCAGGTCGAAGGGGTTGAACGGACATGCTTTGGCCTGTTCTTCCGTCATCAGCTGGATGTACATCGTCCATTTCGGAAAGTCTCCTTTTTCAATGCTTTCGTAGAGGTCGCGCTGATGGCTTTCCCGGTCTTTCGCGATGATGGCTTCCGCTTCCGCATCGGTCAGGTTCCGGATACCCTGCTGGGTGTGCAGGTGGAATTTGACCCACGTACGTTTCCCTTCCGCATTGATCAGGGAGAACGTGTGGCTGCCATAGCCGTGCATGTGGCGGTACGAAGCCGGAATGCCGCGGTCGCTCATGGTGATGGTCACCTGGTGCAGGGCTTCGGGCAGTGAAGTCCAGAAGTCCCAGTTGTTGCGCGGGCTGCGCATGTTTGTACGCGGGTCCCGTTTCACCGCGTGGTTCAAGTCGGGAAATTTCAGCGGGTCGCGCAGGAAGAACACCGGCGTGTTGTTTCCCACCAAGTCCCAGTTGCCTTCTTCGGTATAGAATTTGATGGCGAAGCCACGGATGTCACGTTCCGCATCCGCCGCCCCACGTTCACCGGCCACTGTAGAAAAACGGACAAACAGTTCCGTTTCCTTTCCCACCTGTGAAAAAATGGCCGCCTTGGTATAGGCCGTGATATCGTGCGTGACCGTAAATTTTCCAAACGCTCCCGAACCTTTGGCGTGCATGCGCCGTTCGGGAATCACTTCGCGGTCAAAATGTGCCAGTTTTTCGAGAAACCACACATCTTGTAAGAGCATCGGACCTCTTCGTCCTGCGGTAGCCACATTCTGGTTGTCGGCTACGGGTGCGCCTGAGGCACTGGTAAGTTTCTTTTTTTCCATAAGCATTACATTTGTGATTTGATAATAGATTAAGAAGGAATTATACGGTGATGAACCGGTCCAGGATTTGTTTGTCCGAGTCGGTCAGCAAGCCGTTCTTGGATTGCAGGAAAGGTACAGGGGCTTTCCGGGAAATACGCAAGGCTTTCTTCATGTTCCGGAGCATGCTTCCTGTCCTGAATTTATAAGTTGTAAAAAGCAGCGTTCGGTGAGGAGGCACTTGTCCTGCCATTCGTCGGCTGCAGGCTTTCCATTGCCGGTGCGGGTGCTGTCCGACGACGAAACAGCCGCAAGTCCAGCATCCCGACAGCAGGAAATCCGTTTCTGCCAGCTTCTGAGGGTCGAAATCGGAAATCGCGCACAAGCTGACATGCAGCCCTTTCGACCAGAGATACATTGCAATCTCTCTGGCGAAAAAGGCTGTCTTTCCTTTGTGGCTATAATACAGGACAGTGGCTTTCATTTGATTTGCAGCAACAAGATTCCTTTACAACCACCACCCGGCTGTTGGGCAGGTCGGGGATGTAGATAAAGCCGTCTTTTACGGTAATGTCGGCCGGACCAATCAGCGGCTGCTCCAGTTTCAAAGGCAGAGGAGACATTTTTCCGCTGGCCAAGTCAATGCGGCTCAGCTGGGCCGGTGTCCAGTTGGTGACAATCAGCGATTTTCCGTCGTAAGCGAAAGCGATGCCGTCGTATTGTCCGGTCACTTCCGTCAGTTTGCGGGCCACGGGCTGCTTCAGGTTGTCGATGCGGTAAATCACATTGGCTTCCTTGGTCACTCCGTCGGCCGGATAAGAAGCTACATACATCATTCCGTCACGTACGAGCAGTCCGTTCGGTCCGCTGATTTGCAGCCATTCTTCGGGCTGTCCCGGCTGGGCCGGATTGCTGATGTCCAGGCGGAAAATACGGTCGGTATTGGTCACCGAAGCATACAGGTAGTTTCCGTCGGCTGCCAGGTCGTTGACAAACAGGTTGCCTTTGGGCAGGGAAATGACTTTCGGCTTCTCCGCTTTGTCGGTCAGGTGATACACCACAATCTTGTTCACATCACATACATACAGGTAGTCCTGACGGATGAACATTCCTTTGGGAGCCGACAGATTGCCGTCGGCCGGAACCATGACCTGGGTCTTTCCGTCCTTATAAAATGCGATGTATCCTTTTCCTTCCGTGTTCAGCGGATTCAGTTCGGCGGTACCGAAGTTGGCCACCAGGATACCTCCCTGATACGGATACGTACTTTCACAATAACGAAGTCCTTCGTTTACTACACCTTTTACGGTTTGTGCCGACAAACTTATCGACAAGCAAACAAACATTGCACTGAGAATCTTTTTCATCTTTTTACGTTTATTTTTTGACAAAGTTAAATGCGAGCCAAATATTTTCTATATTTGTAGCACTCATTTTTCCGATAACATTCATAGGCAGAAACGATAAGAAATGGAACTCCGTCAGTTGAAATATTTTAAAGCGGCCTGCGAATTGCAGAATTTTTCGGAGGCGGCACGTGCGTTGTTTATCTCACAAAGTACACTTTCCCAGCAGATTAAGCAGCTGGAAGATGAATTGGACGTCTTGCTTTTCGACCGCATCGGGAAGCGGGTGGTTCCTACGGAAGCCGGACTGGCTTTTTTGCCTTATGCAGCAAAGGCGCTTTACGATGCGGAAGACGGAAAACAGATTATCCGCGACTTGAAAGGGATAGAGACGGGGGTGCTTCACATCGGGGTGACTTATAGCATGAGCCCCTTGCTGATTGCGGCACTGACTCGTTTCACGAAGACCTATCCGAAGGTCAAGGTCGATATCAGTTTTGCCACCTCGGAAGAATTGCTGGAGCGGCTGGAAGCCAATCACCTGGATTTTGTATTGTCTTTCAAGCCGGAAGGCACGTCGGAAGGGTTTGAAACTTTACCTTTGTTTTCTTCCCGCCTGAATTTCATTGTGCACCGTTCGCATCCGTTGGCCGGACTTTCTTCCATTACGCTGAAACGGCTGTGCGAGACTCCGCTGGTGTTGCCGGGACAGGGCTTTGCCACCCGGAAGAAGGTGGATGAATTATGCCGTATCCAGCACTTGGAACTGACGGTGGGGGTAGAAATGAACGACGTACATACCATTATCCATACCTTGCGGGAAGGCTATTGGGCTACGATTCTGACTCAAGCGGCTGTGCGCGGGGAAGAAGATTTGGTGCAGATTCCTATCTTGTGTGCCGATGCGTTGGCCTCTGAAGGCTGTCTGTTCTGGGCGCAGGGAAACTACCGGAAAAAGTCGGCGCTGGCATTTGCCGATTTTTTGCAGAAGACGGTCGAAAACGGGGGAGAATGAGATAGGCCGGAGGATGCCGGCGGGTTTAAAAAATGATAAGGGCAAAAAAAGATGGACGGCTCTTCCCCGTAATCCGTGCCGAATTATTAACTTTGCCCTTTGATAGAAAATAAACAGAAACACAGCCATATGCCATTAAATTTACCCGATAAACTGCCGGCAATCGAGTTGTTGAAGGAAGAGAATATTTTCGTGATAGACAATTCGCGGGCCAGCTCGCAGGACATCCGTCCGTTGAAGATTGTCGTACTCAACCTTATGCCACTTAAAATAACGACAGAAACCGACTTGATCCGTTTGTTGTCCAACTCCCCTCTGCAGATTGAGGTGAGCCTGATGAAGCTGAAAAGCCATACTTCAAAGAATACGCCGGTGGAGCACATGAAAGCGTTCTATCGTGATTTTGAATTGATGAGAAACGAAAAGTTCGACGGAATGATTATTACCGGAGCCCCGGTGGAACACCTGGATTTTGAAGATGTCAACTACTGGGACGAGGTGACGGATATTTTCGAATGGACCCGTACCCATGTCACCTCCACGTTCTATATCTGCTGGGCGGCACAGGCCGGCTTGTATTACCATTACGGCATCCCGAAGTATCCGTTGGACAAGAAAATGTTCGGCATCTTTGAACACCACATCTGCAAGGGCTTTGAGCATCTGCCCATCTTCCGTGGATTCGACGACGTGTTCTATGTGCCTCATAGCCGTCACACCGAAGTCCGCCGGGAAGACATTGAAAAATGCAAGGACCTGCAGATTATTTCCGAGTCGCCCGAGTCGGGTGTACACATCGTAATGGCTCGTGGCGGACGCGAGTTTTTCGTGACCGGCCATTCGGAATATTCTCCTTACACGCTGGATACGGAATACCGTCGTGACCTGGGCAAAGGCCTGCCCATTGAAATGCCGCGTAATTACTACCGCGACAACGATCTGGAAAAAGGACCGCTGGTGCGCTGGCGGAGCGTGGCCAACCTGTTGTTCTCCAACTGGATGAACTATTATGTGTACCAAGAAACTCCTTACGATATCAACCAGATAAAATAAGCATGATCAGACAACGTCCTATCGAACTGCTTGCCCCGGCCAAGAACCTGGAGTGCGGCATGGAAGCTATCAACCACGGGGCCGATGCGGTATATATCGGTGCCCCGCGTTTCGGCGCACGTGCCGCTGCCGGCAACTCATTGGAAGACATTGAGGCCCTGGTGCGTTATGCCCATTTGTATCGCGTACGCATCTACGTGACTGTCAATACCATCCTGAAGGAAGAGGAACTGGCAGATACCGAGAAAATGATTTGGGATTTGTACCGGGTGGGGGTGGATGCCCTCATCGTGCAGGACATGGGAATCACCCGCCTGAATCTGCCCCCGATTCTGCTGCATGCCAGTACGCAGATGGACAACCGCACGCCGCAGAAAGTGAAATTCCTGGCTGAGGCCGGTTTCCGTCAAGTGGTATTGGCCCGTGAGCTGACACTGGACGAGATTGCAAAAATTCATGCCGCCTGTCCGGATACGCCGCTGGAGGTATTCGTGCACGGCGCTTTGTGCGTGAGCTACAGCGGACAGTGCTACGTGAGTCAGGCATGTTTCGGCCGCAGTGCCAACCGCGGAGAGTGTGCGCAGTTCTGCCGCCTGAGTTTCGACATGGTGGATGCGGACGGGAAAACGATTGCCCGCGGCAAGCACCTGCTATCGCTGAAAGACATGAACCAGAGCGACAACCTGGAGGCCTTGCTGGATGCGGGCGCCTCTTCGCTGAAGATTGAGGGACGCTTGAAGGACGTGGCCTACGTGAAGAACGTGACTGCCTATTACCGCCAGAAGCTGGATGCCATCCTGAAGCGCCGGAAAGAATACGTGCGGGCTTCGTCCGGTACCGTCCGTCTGGCTTTCCGTCCGCAGCTGGACAAGAGTTTCAGCCGGGGATTTACCGATTACTTCCTGCACGGGCGTACGCCGGATATTTTCTCTTTCCATACGCCGAAGTCGTTGGGCGAGGAGATGGGCGTGGTGAAAGAAGTGCGCGGCAACTATTTCACGGTGGCCGGAGTGAAACCTTTCAGCAACGGTGACGGACTCTGCTATTTGGACGAACAAGGCAAGTTGCACGGTTTCCGGGTAAACCGGGTGGAGAACAACAAACTCTATCCGCAGGAGATGCCGCGTCTGCGTCCGAAGACCAAAATCTACCGTAACTTCGACCAGGAGTTTGAACGGGTGATGCAGAAAAAGTCGGCTGAACGGAAGATGGCCGTATCCATGTTGTTTGAAGAGAACAACTTCGGGTTTACCCTGACCCTGACCGACGAAGACGATAACTGCATCAGCGTGACGCTGCCGGCAGAAAAGACACTGGCACGTACCCCTCAGGCCGAAAACCTGAAGAACCAGTTGGGTAAGCTGGGCAACACCCCGTTTGAGCTGGAGAAACTGGACATCTCCTTGTCGGCGGACTGGTTTGTACCTTCTTCTGCCTTGGCCGATTTGCGTCGGAATGCGGTGGAAAAGCTGCTGGAAGCCCGCCGCATCAACTATCCGCAGGAAAGGGTACGCTTCCCGAAAACCACGCATGCGTTTATCGTGGGCGACCTGACCTACCTGGGCAATGTGATGAATACGAAGGCACAGGCCTTCTATCACGACCACGGTGTGAAGCGCATCGAACCTGCTTTTGAGAAAGAACCACGGACCGATGCCGTGCTGATGTTCTGCAAGCATTGCCTGCGCTACAGCATGGGCTGGTGTCCGGTACATCATAAGGTGAAATCGCCCTACAAGGAGCCTTACTATCTGGTAAGTACGGACGGACGGCGATTCCGCCTGGATTTCGACTGTAAGGTCTGTCAGATGAAAGTGTCATTGGATAATCAGAAGTCAGAATGAAACACGCGGGTTATATTCTAGGGGTGATTTGTTTGCTGTTGTGCGTGACGGCCTGTCATTACCGTACTTCCTTGTCTGCGGCAGGAGAAGGAAATCCGAATGATTCGGTGACGGCGGTGGTGAGGGAATGTCCGTATGCCTTGAACAGCAATTTCCGGGTCACGGCCGACACGCTCTGGCTTCATCAGCTCCCGTTGCTCGATTCCATTCCGGTGAAGGAAGGCGATGAACTGGTGGTAGCCGAGATTACCGCCCGTAAAGAAATGGAAGGCGACTCGGTGTGGGTGAAAGTGGCCCGCGACCAGGAAACCATCGGATGGGTTCCCGAACGCCAGTTGCTGTCGCACATCGTCCCCGTAGACCCCATCTCCCGTTGCATCCACTTGTTCAGCAACTCCCATGCCCTGCCGTTCTTTCTGGTGCTGGCCGTGTTCTTCCTCTGCTTCGTGTACCGTGCCTTGCGGCGCAAGCAGATTAAGCTCATCTGGCTGAATGACATTGACAGTGTGTTTCCCATTACCCTGTCGTGGTTGATGGCTGCGGCAGCCACGTTGTATAACAGCATGCAGCATTTCGTACCGGAAACCTGGGAGCGGTATTATTATGACCCTTCGCTGAATCCCTTCGACCTGCCTTTCGTATTGGGACTCTTCGTGCTCAGCGTGTTCCTTATTCTGTTGCTGGGGGTGGCCTTGCTGGACGACCTGTTTCACCAGACCACGATGGAGGTGGCCTTTTTCTATCTGCTGGGACTGGCTTCCTGCTGCATTTTCTTGTATATCTTTTTCACCTACTTGTGGGTGTATCTGGCCTATCTGGCCTTTATCGCCTATTCCGTGTGGTGCGTCCGGCGCTTGCGCAAGGCTAACAGCTATCCCTACGCCTGTGGAGCCTGTGGTGCCAAGATGAGGTCGAAAGGCATTTGTCCGCACTGTGGCGCCTTGAATGAGTAATAATCCGCATAATTTTGTAATTTTGCACCTTTCAAAAATTTAAAACCCTACATAATATGATTAGTATAGATGGACTGACCGTGGAATTCGGAGGGACCACCTTGTTTAGTGACCTGAACTTTCAGATTAACGAAAAAGACCGTATTGCCCTGATGGGAAAAAATGGAGCCGGCAAATCTACGCTGCTGAAAATACTGGCCGGTGTGCGCCAGCCTACGCGGGGAAAAGTGACCGCCCCCAAGGACTGTGTGATTGCCTATCTGCCGCAGCACCTGATGACGGAAGACGGGCGGACGGTATTCGAAGAAGCCTCTCAGGCTTTTGCCCATCTGAAGGAGATGGAGGAAGAGATTGAGCGGATGAACAACGAACTGGCCACACGGACGGACTATGAAAGTGATTCCTATATGGCCCTGATAGAGAAAGTGGCCTCGATGAGCGAGAAGTTTTATGCCATCGACATGACACATTTCGAGGAAGACGTGGAGAAGGCTTTGTTGGGACTGGGCTTCCTGCGGGAAGACTTCAACCGTCCGACCAGCGATTTCAGCGGAGGGTGGCGAATGCGCATCGAGTTGGCCAAGCTGCTGCTCCAGAATCCGGATGTGTTGCTGCTGGACGAGCCGACCAATCACCTAGACATCGAGTCCATCCAATGGTTGGAAGATTTCCTGATCAACAGTGCCAAGGCGGTGGTGGTCATCAGTCACGACCGGAAGTTTGTGGACAACATTACGACCCGTACCATCGAAGTGACCATGGGACGGATTTACGACTATAAGGTGAATTACTCCCAGTACTTGGTGCTGCGGAAGGAACGCCGCGAACAGCAGATGAAGCAATATGAGGAACAGCAGAAGATGATTCAGGAGACCAAGGACTTCATCGAACGTTTCAAGGGCACTTACAGCAAGACCTTGCAGGTGCAGAGCCGGGTGAAGATGTTGGAGAAACTGGAACTGATCGAAGTGGACGAAGAAGATACCTCGGCCTTGCGCTTGAAATTCCCTCCTTCACCGCGTAGTGGCAACTATCCGGTCATCATGGAAGGAGTGGGAAAGACGTATGGCAACCACGTGGTGTTCAAGAATGCCAACCTCACCATTGAACGGGGCGACAAGGTGGCTTTTGTGGGAAAGAACGGAGAAGGTAAGTCTACCCTCGTGAAGTGCATCATGAATGAAATAGACTATGAAGGTACGCTGACGCTGGGCCATAACGTGCAGATTGGGTATTTTGCACAGAACCAGGCTTCGTTGCTGGACGAGAACCTGACGGTGTTTCAGACCATTGACGATGTGGCCAAGGGAGAAATCCGCAACAAAATCCGGGACCTGTTAGGAGCCTTCATGTTCGGTAGTCCGGAAGCCTCGATGAAGAAGGTCAAGGTGTTGTCGGGAGGGGAACGTACCCGTCTGGCCATGATTAAACTGTTGCTGGAGCCGGTCAACCTCTTGATCTTGGATGAGCCGACCAATCACCTGGACATGAAGACGAAGGATATCCTGAAACAGGCGTTGATGGATTTCGACGGCACCCTGATTGTGGTATCGCACGACCGTGATTTCTTGGACGGGCTGGTTACGAAGGTGTATGAGTTCGGTTACCAGCGTGTGAAGGAACACTTGTGTGGCATTTATGAGTTTTTGGAGACCAAGAAACTGGAAAGTCTGCAGGAATTGGAGCGTAAAAACGCTTGAAAAGGCCCTTTGGAAAGAAAAAACGGCTTTTTTGAGAAAAAAGTTTCCAAATGTTTTGCAGGTTTAAAATAAGTTACTACCTTTGCACTCGCAATCGGGAAATGACCGATGCGACAAAGGATTGATTCGCTAGCTCAGCAGGTAGAGCACAACACTTTTAATGTTGGGGTCTTGGGTTCGAGCCCCAAGCGGATCACTCAAACAAAAAGCAAAACAATGAAAACCGCTGATAATCAATCATTATCAGCGGTTTTTCTTTTTATCCATACCGCAAATTGAAGCAGAATACGGCTCAACGTAAAAATCTGGGGGTATAATGTGCTGTAGATGGCTTATGCCACCCTTATATTTTGATAATTTTTGTCTGTCATCTTCTGATTTTTGATTTTAGCACACATTTTCTTTATATTAAA